>JAPVSX010000064.1:0-13776 GCA_047519495.1 Armatimonadota bacterium | reverse complement strand
TTGACCGGAGTGCTCCCGCTCCTGCAGCGCAGACGGGAGTTTCTCTTCGTTTATGACCGTCTCACCGCGGGCCGCCACCCCTGGGTGACCGGGCCGGCCGGCGCGGCCAAGGCATGCCTGCTCGCCGCGCTGGTGGCCGCCTCCGGGGGCCGGATCCCCGCCTGGCTCGTGCTCACGCCGAGCCGGGAGCAGGCCGAGAAGCTGGCCGACGACCTGGCGGCCTTCCTCCCCGCGAGTGCGCCCGCGATCCACCTGCTGGCGTCCTGGGAAGCGCTCAGCCCCGAGGATCCGCCGTCGGTCGATGCCGAGGGCGCGCGCCAGCGCCTGCTGGAAGTCATCCGGCGAGGCGATCCCGTTGTCGTCCTGGCGCCGCCGGCCGGGATCCTCGTCCCCCTGCCCGACCCACGGTGGGTCGAGACCGTCCGCGTTCAGCTGCGTCCGGGAGAGCGGATCGGGCTCGAGGACGTCGTAAGGCGGCTCGCCGCCGGCGGCTACGAGCGGACCGACCTGGTCCATGCGCCCGGCGAGATGGCCGTGCGGGGCGGCCTGGTCGATGTCTTTCCCTCTACCGAGGACCGGCCGGTGCGGATCGAGTGGGTGGGCAATGAGGTGGAATCGGTCCGGGTGTTCGATCCGGACACCCAGCGCACGACCGGCTCGCGCGCCGAGGTGACGCTCCTCCCCGCCCGCCCGTCGGGGCCGCGCGGGCCGGTCCTGCCGGAGGCGCTCCCGCATGCCGTCTGCGTGATCGACGAGCCGGACGAGACTGCCAGGCAGGCGCAGTCGCTATACGCGCAGGCGCTCACGGCGCACGGCCGCGCCGTCGAGACCGGCCGGATCGCCGAGGACGCGCCCGCGCCCCTCGTCCCGTGGGACCGGATCGCCGAGGCCCTCAGCGGACGTCGCGCCGTCTCGATCTCCGCGCTGCACCGGCCGCCCAAAGGGGACACGGTCGAGTGGCAGTTTGGCGCGGTCGAGTCGTTTGCGGGGCAGATGGAGGCGGTGGCCCAGAGCTTGCGCCGGTGGATGGACGGCGGACGCCGGATCGTCGTGGCGAGCCGGCAGGCCCACCGGATGAACGAGCTGTTTAGCGAGCACGAGGTCCCCGCCGGGGTGAGCGAGCGCCTGGACGACCTGCCCGCGCCGGGCACCGTCGTCGTCGTCCCCCAGGCGCTGACCGAGGGGTTTGCCCTCGACGACCTGGTGGTGCTCACCGACAGCGAGATCCTGGGCTGGCGGCGCCGGCGGCAGATCCGGTGGCTCCGGGACGGCGCACGGCTCGCCAGCTGGACGGAGCTCGCGCCCGGCGACCTCGTCGTCCACGTCCACCACGGGATCGGCGTCTACCGCGGGCTCGAGCGCCTGGCGATCGGCGGCAGCGAGCGCGACTACCTGAGCCTGGCATACGCGCAGGGGGACGCGCTCTACGTGCCCACCGACCAGATCAACCTCGTCCAGCGGTACGTCGGCGTCGAGGGGCAGACGCCGCAGATCCACCGGCTCGGCGGCACGGAGTGGGAGCGCGAGAAGCGGCGCGTCCGGGAGCGCGCGCGCGAGATGGCGCGCGAGCTGCTCGAGCTGTACGCGGCCCGGGAGCGGGCGCGCGGGCACGCGTTTGCCCCCGACGCCCCCTGGCAGCGTGAGATGGAGGAGGCGTTCGCCTACGAGGAGACACCGGACCAGCAGAAGGCGATCGACGATGTGAAGCGGGATATGGAGGCACCGCGCCCCATGGACCGGCTCGTGAGCGGCGACGTCGGCTACGGGAAGACCGAGGTCGCGCTGCGGGCGGCGTTCAAGGCCGTGATGGACGGCAAGCAGGTGGCCGTCATGGTGCCGACGACGATCCTGGCGCAGCAGCACTACACGGTGTTCCGCGAGCGGTTCGCCCCCTATCCCGTGCGCGTCGAGATGCTGAGCCGGTTTCGCACCCCCCGCGAGCAGAAGGAGATCCTCGACGCCACGCGCGCCGGCGCCGTCGACATCCTGATCGGCACGCACCGCCTCCTCAGCAAGTCCGTCTCGTTCAAGGCCCTCGGCCTCGTCATCATCGACGAGGAGCAGCGGTTCGGCGTAGCGCACAAGGAGCGGCTCAAGCAGCTCCGGACCCAGGTCGACGTGCTGACGCTGACCGCGACGCCGATCCCGCGCACGCTGCACATGTCCCTCGCCGGGCTGCGGGACCTCTCGGTCATGGAGACCCCGCCGGAGGCCCGCCAGCCGATCCGGACATTCATCCGGGAGGACGACCCGGACGTCGTCCGGGACGCGATCCGGCGAGAGCTCGAGCGCAGCGGACAGGTCTACGTCGTCCACAACCGGGTGGAGACGATCGAACGGGCGGCCCAGCGGATCCGGCGAACGGTTCCCGAGGCCCGCGTCGCCGTCGCCCACGGCCAGATGCCCGAGGCGCGGCTTGAGCAGGTCATGCTCGACTTTCTCGGCGGGCGCTGCGACGTGCTCGTCTGCACGACGATCGTGGAGATCGGCCTCGACATTCCCCGGGTGAACACGATCATCATCCAGGACGCCCACCTCCTCGGTCTGGCCCAGCTCTACCAGCTGCGCGGGCGCGTCGGGCGCGCGGACCGCCAGGCGTACGCGTACCTCCTCTATCCCCGGCATGCCCGCCTCACCGCCGAGGCGGAGCAGCGGCTGGTTGCGATGCGGGAGTTCGTCGAGCTCGGCTCGGGATTGCGTCTCGCGATGCGGGACCTCGAGATCCGGGGCACCGGGAACCTTCTCGGGCCCGAGCAGCATGGGCACCTCGCCGCCGTCGGCTTCGACCTCTACATGCGCCTCCTGGAGGAGGCGATCCGGGAGGGCCGCGGCGAGATCGTCGAGGCGCCTCCGGAGGTCACGGTGGACCTGGACGCGGAGGCGTACCTGCCGGAGGCCTACATCGCCGCGCCGGGGCAGCGGATGGCGGCGTACCGCCGTCTCGCGGCGGTCCAGACACCCGAGGAGTGGCAGGCCGCGGTCGCGGAGCTCCGCGACCGGTACGGGCCGCTCCCGAAACCGGCGCAGAACCTCACCGAGGTCGTTCGCCTGCGCGTCCTCGCGAGAGGGGCCGGCGTGGCCGCGATCTCCCGGGAGACCGGCGGTGTCGTGCTGCGCCTGGCCGATCCGGGCGCCGCGGACGGCCGCGTCCAGACACTCGTCGCGCGGTCGCCTGACCGCATCCAGTGGGGGCCGGACGGCATCCGCATTCGGACGGACGGGGCGGGATTCGCCGACACGGTCCGCGTGATCGGCGAGGTGCTCGACCGGCTGGCCGCGGGCGGCCGCGAGGACCGGCGGCCGGGGCCGCGCACGCCGGCGCGGGCCGGCGAAGGGAGAACGGCGAGATGAGCGGCCGCCGGCCGACGTTCGCGGACCTCGTGGCGATCATGGTCCGCCTGCGCGGGCCGGACGGGTGCCCGTGGGACCGCCAGCAGACGCCGCGGTCGCTGCGGCCCTACCTCCTGGAAGAAGCGTATGAGACCCTGGAGGCGATCGATGCGGGGGAGCCGGCGCGGCTCCGCGAGGAGCTCGGCGACCTGCTTCTTCAAGTTGTGTTTCACGCCCAGATGGCCGCCGACGCGGGACAGTTCACGATCGACGACGTGGTCGCCGGCCTCGCGGAGAAACTGATCCGCCGGCATCCCCACGTCTTCGGGGACGCCCGGGTCAGCGGGGCGGACGCGGTCGTCACGCGGTGGGGGGAGATCAAGAAGGACGAACGGGCACAGGCCAGGACGGCCGACGAGGCTGCCGGCGACGGCCACGAGAAGGGCGAGGCCGCGGCGGGCAGCGCGCTGGACGGGCTCCCGCGCACGCTGCCGGCGCTCGCGCTGGCCCAGCAGATGCAGGCGCGGGCGGCGCAGGCCGGGTTCGCGTGGCCGGGGTTCGCCGGCGCCGCCGCGAAGCTCCGTGAAGAGCTCGGGGAACTCGAACGCGCCGCGGCGGCCGGGGTGCCGGAGGGGATCGCGGAAGAGCTGGGCGACTTCCTGTTCACCGCGGCCAACCTCCCGCGGTACCTCGGATGCGACGGCGAGCTCGCGTTGCGAGAGGCGTGCGCCAGGTTCCGGGAACGGTTCGCCCGTCTGGAGGCCCGCGCACGGGCGGCCGGCCGGTCCCTCCGCGAGTACACGCCCGACGAGCTGCTGGCGCTCTGGCGTGCGGCTCGATAAGTTCCTTCAGGTCAGCCGGCTCGTCCGGCGCCGGGCGCTCGCGAACAGCCTGTGTCACGCCGGACGGGTCACGCTGAACGGCCGGCCGGCCCTCCCCGCCTCCCCCGTCCGGCCGGGTGACATCGTCACCGTCGAGGTCGCGCGCCGGCGCATCCGCGCCCGCATCCGCGCCCTCCCCGAGGCGCACGCGCGGCCCGGGGCGGGCGATTACTGCGAGGTGCTCGAGGACAACGCGCAGGACTGACCGCTGCCCGTGGACGCGGCCTGTGGGAAACGGCGGGTGGAGTGAGGGACGGCGTTAGGGATTCCGGCCGCGGGGAAGCGTACCGGCCGGGGCGGCGAGAGGACGCGGCAGAGCGGAAGGAGGCGTCCGGTGGCGGCGATCGTCGCGGTGACGGCCCGAGAGATCCTGGATTCGCGCGGCAATCCCACGGTCGAGGCCGAGGTCACGCTGGCGTCCGGCGTCCGCGGCCGCGCTGCGGTGCCGTCGGGCGCCAGCACCGGCATCCACGAAGCGCTCGAGCTGCGGGATGGCGATCGGTCGCGGTACGGCGGCCTCGGCGTCCGAACGGCGGTCCGGAACGTCCGCGAGGTGATCGCCCCCCTGCTCACCGGCCGCGACGCGCTGGACCAGCCGGGGATCGATCGGGCGATGTGTGATGCGGACGGCACCCCCAACAAGAGCCGGCTCGGCGCGAACGCGATCCTGGGCGTCTCCCTCGCGGTCGCCCGCGCGGCGGCCGCGGACCGGGATGTGCCGCTCTACCGCTACCTGGGCGGCGACGGCGCGGCGACCCTCCCGGTGCCGCTGCTGAACATCCTGAACGGCGGCAGGCACGCGGACAACCAGCTCGATTTTCAGGAGTTCATGGTCGTCCCGGTCGGCGCGCCCACGTTCAGCGAGGCGCTCCGGATGGGCGCCCAGACGTACCACGAGCTGCACCGCGTGCTCCGCGACCGCCGGCTGGCGACGGGCGTGGGCGACGAGGGCGGGTTCGCGCCCACGCTCCGGGACAACGAGGAGGCGCTGGAGCTGCTGGTCTCGGCGATCCAGCGGGCCGGGTTCGCGCCGGGCCGCGAGCTCGCGCTGGCCATCGACCCGGCGGCCAGCAACTTCTTCCAGGACGGGCGGTACGCCCTGGACGGCGGGCGGACCCGGCGCACCTCGGAAGAGATGGTCGCGTACTACGCCGGCCTCACGGACCGGTTCCCGATCATCTCGATCGAGGACGGCCTCGCCGAGGACGACTGGGACGGCTGGGCCGCCCTGACGCGGCGGCTCGGCGCCCGCGTCCAGCTCATCGGGGACGACCTGTTTGTCACCAACCCCGCGCGCATCCGGGAAGGGATCCGGCGCGGCGCCGGCAATGCGGTCCTCATCAAACTGAACCAGATCGGGACCCTGACGGAGACGCTCCAGGCGGTCCGGATGACGCGCGATCACGGCTGGGCGGCCGTGATCTCCCACCGCTCCGGGGAGACGGAAGACGTGACGATCGCCGATCTGGCGGTGGCGACGGGTGCGGGCCAGATCAAGACCGGCGCGCCCGCGCGGTCTGAGCGGGTCGGCAAGTACAACCAGCTCCTCCGGATCGAGGAGGCCCTCGCCGCGGACGCCCGCTATCCCGGGGCCGCGGCGTTTATCCGCCGGGCGCCCGGCGCCGGACCGGCGCCGGGCGGCACGGCCTGAGCGGCGCCCTGAGAGGATTCCAGCGGCGCGCCCAGAACGTGGACCTTATCATGGCCATTGGTCGCGGCATGGGAGGGGCGCCGCGATGGATGGGTGTGTATGCGAGCGTTTGCGCGGCGGCCCTCCTGGTCACACTCACAGTCATCTACCTGACGACGGTTCACGTCCGAACGGCCGTCGCCCGCTTCGCGCGTGACGGCGCCCCGCCCCGCCAGATTCGCGGCATCCCCTACGCCGGCCTGATCAACGGCACCGCGGCGACGCACCGGCTCAATCCCGCGCTGCTCGCCGCGGTCGTCGTCGCCGAGAGCGGCTTCGATGCGCGCGCACGGTCACCCCGCGGTGCGTACGGGCTCATGCAGGTGATGCCGGCAACGTGGCGGGAGGTCCGCGCGCTGCCGGCGTGCGCGCCGGAGGTCGCTCGCCTGACCAGCCCGCCGTGCATGGATGATCCCGCCGCCAACCTCGAGGTCGGCGCCACCTATCTCCGCCGTCTCGTAGACCGGTTCGGGGGCAACGCCGTCCTGGCCGTCGCCGCGTACAACGCGGGAGCCGAGACGGTCGCGCAGCACGGCGGCGTGCCGCCGTTCCCCGAAACCAGCCGGTACCTCCGGCAGGTCGCCCTGGCGTGGCTCCACCTGGAGCAGGACGGCACCCTCACGCCGTTCTGGCTCGGCGTGATCCGCTCGTTCGACCTGTGGCAGCACGTGCGCACGATCCTGCTGATCAGCCTGGCGATCCTCGCGCTTCCCTGGCTCTGGCTGTCGCTGCGGGGCCTGCCTTCCGCTCTCTCCCCCGGCAACGGCGTTGTGCCCCGATGACGAGGAAGCGGTCCACCGGCGCCGCGTCGCGCGGTCCCCGGCACACGCCGGCGCCGCCCAGGTGGCGGCGGCCATCTCCTCTGCACCGCCTGCTCACGGTGATCGCCGCCGCGGCGGCGGCGGGAATGATGGTGGCGCTGTCGACGCAGTACGCGCGCACGTACACCCTGGCCCGCCAGGCGTCGCGCCTGGAGCAGCACCGGCACGAGCTCGTCGCGCAGAACGAGGCGCTCCGCGAAGAGATCCAGCAGCTGGAGACGGATGACCGGTACATCGAACGGATCGCGCGCCAGCAGCTCGGCCTGGTCCGCCCCGGGGAGATCGAGTTCCTCATCGTCCCGGGCGGCGGGGCCCCACCTGGCGGGCCGGACGGTCCGGCCGCGGGCCCGGCGGATGTGCCCGGTGCGGCGGCCCCCGGAACGGCGACCACTTCGCCGCGGCGGGACACGGGGGTCGCCCCGCCGCGCGCGACGTCGTGGCGCGAACGGTTGGACGTGATCATGAAGCACCTGTTCGGGTGGCTCGACCGCTAGGACGCGCGGGACGCGCGCCGTCTCCTTGACACCCTGCGTGGGGATACGATATAATCTCGTCCGCATCGCTTTGCCGGGGAGGGATAACGACCAGGGATGAGTCTTGAGGCAGGAACGGTCTTGGAAGGTGTTGTCGTCAAAATTACCCATTACGGCGCGTTCGTAGAACTCCCCGACGGCAAGAGCGGCCTCGTCCACATCTCCGAAATCGCCGACACCTACGTCAAGGACGTGCGAGATTACCTCAAGGAACAAGAGCGCGTCAAGGTCAAGGTGCTCGGTTACAACGATAAAGGCAAGCTGGACCTCTCCGTAAAGCAAGCCCTGGATCCGTCGGAACGCCAGGCCCGGGTGCGTGCGAAGGCCACCTTCGAAGAGAAGCTCACGAAGTTCATGAAGGAGAGCGAGGAGCGCCTCCTCGATCTCAAGCGGAACACGGAGGCCAAGCGCGGCGGGCGCCGCCGCTAAATCTCCGGTCTCACTGCGCCCCCACCATCCAGGCGATATCCTCGAACGTCTGCCAGACGATCTCGTCGTTCTGCATCTGCCGGCTCTGCTCGCCGATCTGCCCCTGCTCGCCCAGCTCCGCCAGTTCGTCCCGCATCCGCGTCAGGCGGTTGCGGAGGCCCAGCACCTGCTGGTCGGAGAGGCTCTCCGGCAGCAGGGCACGGATCTTCTCGATCGCCTCCCGCTCCACACGGCGCGCCATCCGGTCCATCTCGACGGGCTCCAGCCGGGAGTAGACCACGAGGCCGCGGCGCTCTTCAATCGCCTCGCTCACCACGCCCTGAATCTGCTTCAGCAGCTGCTCGCTCATCCCAGAACCCTCCCGCCGGGAGAGTTCGCTCCGCGCTAGCTCGCCGCCTGCGCCGCCGGCGCGGCCGCCCGCGCGTGCGGCGAGACAGCCGCGTAGCGCAGGAGGCCGCGCAGCGCCGCGAGCGTCACATCCACGTCATGGGCGTCGCCGTCCTCGGACGCCCACGACCCGTCGGAACGGGCGAGGTCGATGAGCCGGGCGAGGCTCCCGCGGACCAGGGGCAGATCGTCGCCGACGCCGGCGTCCCCCAAACACACGAGCATGCCGGCGAGCGCACCGGGATGCCAGCGCGCCGCCGGCACCGCCGCCAGCGCGGCCAGCCCCCTGGCCGCCGGCGTCGAGTCCGGCCCCTCTGCGAGCCGGAACAGCGCGGCCGCCAGCCATGTCGTCTCTAGATATCCCACGAACCGTCCGTCGGGCGCCTGCCGCTCCCGGAGGTAGGCCAGCGCCCTCGACACCGCGTCGCCGCCGTGCTCGATGCGCGCGAGCCAGTAGGCGACGAGCGCGGTCGACAGGCTGCGCACCCGCGGGTCGCCGGGCATGAGGCGCGGCGGCGGCGCGTGCCGGATCAGCCCGGGAGACTCGTCCCAGGATCCGTCCGGGCGCTGCGCGGCCAGCAGGTGCGTGCACGCGCGCTCGGCGTGCGGGCTCCGGAGCAGGCCGAGGTCATCCAGCCAGCGGAGCGCCGTCGTCGTCGCCTCGATCGTCGAGAGCCGCCCCTGGATCATCCCGTGCGGAAACCCGCCGTCGTCGTTCTGGCGGGCCTCGAGGGCGCGCACGACCTTGGCGTCCGGGCGGGCGCGGCCGAGGATGCCGCGCAGGCGGGCGCGCTCCATCTCGCTGCCGTGCCGGTCGATGTGGGCGATCGTCAGGCGCCAGTCGAAGCCGCCGGGCGCGGGGAACGCTAGGAGAGCCATCGGCCCATCGGCGCGATCTCGACGCCCGCTCGCGCCAGCGCCTCCCGGGCCGCACGCACGAGCCGGGGCGCTCCCGGCGTGTCACCGTGGAAGCAGATCGTGTCGGGCTGGATGCGGATCTCGCCGCCGTCCGCCGCTTCGACCGTGCCTTCGGCCACCATGCGCACGACGCGGCGGGCCACGGCGTCCGGATCCGTGACGAGCGCGCCCGGCTTTGCACGGCTGACGAGCGAGCCGTCCCGCTCGTAGCCCCGGTCGCCGAACGCCTCACGGGCCACCCGCAGTCCTATCTCCCGGCCGATGCGCTCCATCAACGAGCCGCAGAGCGCCACCAGGATCAGGCTCCGGTCCACGCTCGCGACCGCCCCGGCGATCGCCCGGGAGAACGCCTCGTTGTTCGCCGCCATATTGTACAGCGCGCCGTGGGACTTCACGTGCTGGAGCGCGGCGCCCTGGGCTCGCGCGAACGCCCAGAGCGCGCCGATCTGGTAGATGTGCGCCGCCCGGAGCTCGTCGGGCGAGAGGCGCATCTCCCGGCGCCCGAAGCCCACCAGGTCGGGCAGCCCGGGATGCGCCCCGATGCCGACCCCGTGCTCGCGCGCCAGCCGGACGGTGTGCTCCATCACGAGCGGGTCTCCGCCGTGGAACCCGCAGGCCACGTTCGCGGACGTGATGACCGGCATCATCGCGGCGTCATCCCCGAGCGTGTACACGCCGAAGCTCTCCCCCAGATCGCTGTTGATGTCCACGGCTCGGCCCATCGCGATCCCTCCCGGTGCTCCTCCAACCCATGGCCAACATCCACAATGGGTCGGGGCCCCGGAATGGATACGCGCCGGCGCACAGGAAGCCCTGCCCGCCGACCCGAACGTACCGACAGCCCACGCGGAAGGAGGACGCCGCAGCCGCCTGCCCGCACGACCACCGGCAGGTCCGTGCGGCAGGGATCATGGCTGAGCGCATCGGTTTCGTCGGGATCGGAGCCATGGGCGAACCCATGGCCGCCAACCTGCTGCGCAAGGGATTCGCCGTCACCACGCTCATCCACCGGAGGCCGGAGCCGGCGCGGGCCCTCGAGGCGCAGGGCGCGCGCGTCGCCGGATCGCTCGCCGACCTCCTGGCCGAGTGCCCGATCGTGATCGCCTGCCTCCCGACGTCGGCGGAGGTCGAAGCACTCGTCCTGGGGTCCGGCGGGATGCTCGAGGCGGGACGGCGCGGCGGCGTGTTCGTGGACATGGGGACGAGCCGGCCGGCCTCGACGCGGACGCTCGCCGAGCGGCTCCGGGCGCGGGGCATTGAGATGCTCGACGCTCCGATCACCGGCGGGGTCCGCGGCGCCCGCGAGGGCACCCTCACGATCTACGCGGGCGGGCCCGAGGAAGCGTTTGCGCGCGTCCGCCCGGCGTTCGAGGCGATGGGCCGGACGGTCTTCCACATGGGCGGCGCCGCGGCCGGCCACCTGACCAAGCTCCTCAACAACATGCTGGCCCTGGCCTCCATGGCCATGCTCGCGGAGGTCCTGCCGCTCGGCGTGCGCGTCGGCCTTGACTCGAGGCAGCTGATCCAGGCGCTCGCGGCCGGCTCCGGCGCGACCAACGCGATCCCCAGCCGGGGGGAGAAGATTCTCGCCCGCGACTTCGCGCCATTGTTCCGGGTGGAGCTGGCGCACAAGGATCTGCGGCTCGCCCAGGAGATCGCGCAGGAGGTGAACCTGGCGACGCCGGTGACGTCCGCCGCGTTCCTCACGTACACGATGGCGCGGAGCCTCGGCCTGGACGGCGAGGACACCGTCGCGGTCGTTAAGGTGTGGGAGAAGCTGCTGGGCGTGGAAGTCCGTGCGGGCGCTTCCAAACCCCTACACACCTAGCCTGTCAGCGGCGGGAGTGCCGCCTTCAGATCTCGACCTTGGAGCCGAAGTACTCGTTATCCTCGCTGTAGCCCAAACGTCCTGGAGCGCTGCGACGAGCCGATCCATCTCCGCGTCGTCATGGAGCGGGGTCGGCGTGATCCTGAGCCGCTCCGTCCCCCGTGGCACCGTCGGATAGTTGATCGGCTGGATGTAGATTCGGTGCCGCAGAAGAAGCTCATCGGAGGCTCGCCTGCACAGGACGGGATCACCAACCATGATCGGAACAATATGGCTTGGCGTGTCCATAGCGGGGAGCCCCCCCTGACGAACCAGGCGCTTCAGGCGCGCGGCGCGCTCCTGATGCCGCTGCCGCTCACCGTGACTCTGCTTGAGGTACCGGACGCTGGCCAGGGCGCCGGCCGCGATGACGGGTGGGATCGCCGTCGTAAAAATGAAGTGGGGCGCGAAGCTCCTGACACTGTCGCAGAGTGATGCGGAGCCGGCGATGTAGCCGCCCACGATCCCGAAGCCTTTGGCGAGCGTCCCCTGAACGATGCTGATGCGGTGGAGCGCTCCGTCACGCTCAGCAATCCCTGCCCCGTGCAATCCATAGAGCCCGACTGCGTGCACCTCGTCGAGATAGGTCATGGCACCATACCGGTCGGCAACGTCGCAGATCTGGTTGATCGGGGCGATGTCACCGTCCATCGAATACACGGATTCGAAACAGACGAGCTTCGGGCGGTCTGGATCGATCGGGCGCAGGAGGCGCTCGAGATCCTCGACATCATTGTGTCTGAAGATGTGCTTCTCGGCGCCGCTGCGGCGGATGCCCTCGATCATCGACGCGTGGTTGCGCTGATCCGAGAAGATGACGCAGCCCGGAAGCAGTTTTGCAATCGTGCTGATCGAGGCTTCGTTCGCCGTGTACCCGGACGTGAAGAGAAGCGCCGCCTCCTTGCCGTGGAGATCGGCGAGTTCGCGCTCGAGGAGGACATGATAGTGGTTGGTGCCGGAAATGTTCCGCGTGCCGCCCGCCCCAGCACCACACCGCCGGAGCGCTTCCACCATCGCCTCGAGGACCACGGGATGTTGACTCATGCCAAGGTAGTCGTTCGAGCACCATACCGTGACCTCGACGGGCCCGTCAGGACTGTGCCAGGTCGCCCCAGGGAGGCCGCCGCAATGTCGCTCCAGGTCGGCGAACATGCGATAGTGCCCTGTGGCCTTGAGGCCTGCGATTGCGTCAGTGAGCATCTGCTCGTAGTTCATCGGAGCGCTCCTCTCAGCGGCACGCAGCGCATATCTTCGTCCACGCCTCCAATGTTATTGCATCGCGGCCGCGCGGGCTCCTCCGCTGCCGGGCCGCGCTCATCCGTTTCCAGCGATGCGCCCGCGTCTGAGGCCCTGGACTTCGTGCATAAAGCCCCCCGTCCTGCCCGGCGGGCGTCCGCGCCGCTGAAGACGGCCTTCAACCCGGCGAGGCGGGGATGATGCTTTTCAGGTCGGGATGGCCTCACGGCCCCAGAGTAGCGCGCCTGGCAAGAGGACCGCTGGCCGTGTCCATCTGCCAGGGGCATCGCGCGATTCCGGCCGTTGAGGCGATTGACGGAAGAGAGTATAGTGGTCTTAGGATCTCGTGCGCCAGGGCCGATGGCTATCTGACGAAAGCAGCCACATGCGCCCGGCAAGAGGGGGAGGTGAGCGCGATGCCTCGGCTTACTGTCGCTCAGCCGGAGGCCGTCGAGACTCTCGTGGCAAAAGTGCGCCGACGGGCGGAGGCCAATCCAGACTGGCGGCGCCTGTCTAAAGCCACCGCTCGAGCCCATCAACGGTACCGCGAAGTCCCGGGCTCCGATGCGCGGGGTTTCTACCACGGCCTGCTCACCGGATACGCGGTGGCGCTCAAAGCTCTCCAGGGAAAGGTGCTGCCTCCGCGGCGGGTGTAGCCGTCTGCCTGTGCGGTCTTCTACCCACAACTCATAATTGAGAATGCCCGCGCGGACCGTCGAGATCGCGTTTGCGGACACGCGAATACGGCGGTGACCTGATACCGGAGCGGATGCCCCGCGTGTAGGATCAGTGGAAGACAGGCCATCTTGGGGGGTGTCGCGTGCGCGCAGATCGGCTGGAATGGGACGGGAGATACCGCGCAGCGCGGTGGGATCGCGCAGCGCGTCCCGTAGAGCTGCTCCGCGGGTCGCTACGATGACGGGCCCCGGGCGGCGGACACTCATCCGGCACCCCGCGATCGATATCGAGCGGCGGCCCTTCATCGTGATCTGGGAGGTGACCCGGGCCTGTGATCTTGCCTGCATCCACTGCCGCGCGCAGGCGGTTCCCTTGCGCCACTCGAACGAGCTCACGACGGCCGAGGGACGGACTCTCATCGACCAGGTCGCGGCCTTCGGATCTCCCCCACCCCTGTTCGTCCTCACGGGAGGCGATCCGGTGAAGCGGCCTGACCTGCTGGAGCTGGTCGCGTACGCCGCTGGCCGCCGCCTGCCGGTGGCCCTCTCCCCTTCGGCGACGCCGCTCCTGACCGCGCGCGTGATTGCCGAGGCGCGGGCTGCCGGGGCGGTCGCGCTGTCGTTGAGCCTCGACGGCGCCACCGCCGAGAGCCACGACGCGTTCCGGGGCGTGCCCGGGGTCTTCGACCACACGCTCGCGGCGTGGGATGCGGCGCGGGCGTGCGGGCTCAAGGTACAGATCAATACGACGGCAACGCGCGCAAACCTCATGGACCTGCCGGGGATCGCCCGCCTGGTCCGCGGCCGCACGGTGATGACCTGGAGCGTCTTTTTCCTCGTCCCGGTGGGGCGTGGGGCGGCGTTGCCGCAGCTCACGGCGGAGGAGTGCGATGATGTATTGCACTTCCTCTACGACGTCGGAGCGGCGCTTCCCGTGAAGACGACGGAGGGACATCACTACAAGCGCGTCGTCCTCCAGCGGACGATTCTTGAGCGCCGCGGGATCG
>JAPVSX010000063.1:0-5121 GCA_047519495.1 Armatimonadota bacterium | reverse complement strand
GCGGACGGCATCTTGGGGAACGACGGCTCAGCAGGCGCCCCCGAGGTGCCTGGAACGGAGTGCCTACCGGCGGGCAGGACCAGCAGATGGGGCGGCGGTGGCAGCTCGCTCCCTGGCTCGCAACAGCGCCGCCGGAACTAAGCCAGCGGCGGCGACAGCGATCCCAACGCTCCAGACCAGCCGGAAGCTCCCGGTCGCGTCGAGCAACAGCCCGAACAACACCCCGGAGATCGTAGAGGCCACCTGCCCCACGGTCAGGTTCAACGATACGGCGACGCCCGCGCGCTCGACGCCGAAGACGTCCGTCGTCATCGTCGTGAGGATCGGTAGCGTGAGCGCCAAGCCCACACCGCCGACCGCTGCGGTCACCCCGACGAACGTGGCGCTGTGAACGCCCAGGAGCAGCGCAAACGCGAGTGCCAACGTGCCGAAGCCGCTGACGATCACCGGGCCACGGACGCCGAACCGATCGGAGAGGGCACCGGCCCAGGGCGATGCTACGGCCAGCCCGACGTTGAGCAGCGACGTTACCGCCCCGGCGGCGGCGCTCGTGAAGCGGAAGTCGCTGCGCAGGTAAGTCGGGAGCCACGCCATGATCCCGTACGCGCTGAACAGCGCCAGGAACGAGCACGATGCGAGGTAGACAAAGTACCGATCGCGCATGATGTCCCCGACCTGCTGCCCGATCGTGCCCGCCGCGGCGCGGCGCTCCGCCGCGCTGGGCAGACATATCGCGGCGTAGGCGAGGGCCGCCGCCGACGCCGCCGCGACCGCCAGGAACGCCGGCCGAAGCCCCACCACCTGCGCGAGCAGGGGCAGCCCGAAGAGACCCACGATCATGCCCGTCCCTGCGCCCGACTGCAGCACCCCCATCGCCGCGCCCCGGCTCGGCGCGATGCCGAGCAGGAGCTTCACGGTAGACGAATACAGCGCCGCGCCGCTGACGCCCATCAGGAATCGCAGCAGCATCGCGGACCAGTACTGTCGGGTGAGCGCGAACAAGCCAGACGTCACCGCTATCAGCGCGAGCCCGCTCAGCGTCACGCGACGGGTAGGAAGGTTGTCCGCGGCCAGCCCCATCGGCACCTGGGCGAGCACATACCCGAGCAGGTACGCGGAGAGCAGGGCGCCGACGCCGGTGTAGTCCACGTCGTAGTATGGACGCAGGTCGTTGAAAAATGGCACAACGTCAATCCGCTGCGCATTGGCGATCACGAACACCGCCCATCCCGCGCTGGCGGCGGCAGCATCGAGACGGCGCGCCTTGGCGGTCGGGATAATCAGCGTACCATGGGCCGCGGAAGCGTACCCTGGGCTGCCGCCTCGCCCAGCGCCAGGAACACCTGGGCGCTCACGTGAACCCCGTCGTAGAACCGGTCCAGGCTGAGATTTTCGTTGGGGCTGTGGTTGTTCTCGTCGGCGTTAGCGTACGGTACGCCGATGTGGTCCACGCCTAGGATGGTAGGCCAGACCGCATTTGGCAGGCTGCCGCCGCTGCAGAGGTCGACGTAGGGTTCCGTGCCGCGAAACGCCCGGATCGCCCCCGCGACAACGCCGACCGCCGGGTGATCGGGCGCGGTCCGGCTCGCCTCCATCGTACCGAAGCCCCGCTCGAGCACCTGGACCCGCGGGTCCACTTTCGCCACGTGTCGCCGCACCTTTGCCAGAATGTCCTGTGTCGTCTGGTCGACCACGAGGCGGATATCGATACGGCATTCCGCTTTGGACGGGATGATCGTCTTCGCGCCCGGCCCGACGTACCCGCTCAGGAAGCCATTGATGTTGAAGTACGGCTCAAGCATGATGCGCTTCCAGTACGTGGGGCCATCAATCGGGAGTGTCTCGAGGCCCATCGTCGCGGCGAATGCTTTGGGGTCGTAGTCCATCTTCGCGAGCAACCGCTCTTCCACCGGGCCGACCGGCCGGACGTGATCGTAGAACCCTTCGATCAAAATGCGGCCGGTGGGATCCGCCATCGTCGAAAGTAGGTGCACAAGCATCCACACGGGATTCGGGGCGACGCCCCCCTTGTTCCCCGAGTGGTTATCCCGGTCCGCGCCTTGCGCGACCAGCGTGATGCCCAGGATCCCGCGGTTGCCAAGGGAGATGGTGGGTGCCCCGGACGGGTGCAGGCCGCCGTCGGAGATGTAGGCGAGGTCGGCCGCTAGCCTGGTCTTGTGCGTCCGAACGAAGCTCGCCAGGCTCGGCGAGCCCGACTCCTCCTCTCCCTCGAAGACGAACTTCAGGTTGATGGGAGGGCTCCCGGCCGCCTCCATCCACGCCTTCGCGGCCAGCACGTGGGTGATGAGTTGTCCTTTGTTGTCACCGGTCCCGCGGCCGTATAGCCTCCCGGCGCGGACGGTCGGCTCGAACGGCGGCGTCTGCCACAGCTCGAGCGGCTCGGGAGGCTGGACATCGTAGTGGCCGTAGCAGAGGAGCGTGTACGCCGCCGGGTCGCGCACGATCTCCCCAAAGACGACCGGCTGCGTGACGGTCGGGAGAATCTCGGCCGGGATGCCAAAGCGTCGGAGTACGTCCGCGAGGTACTGCGCACACTCCTTCACGCCCTTGTTCTGCGCGCTGATGCTCGGCTGGCGTATCAGGCCCTTGAGCGTCTCCAGCTCCTCTTCGCGATGCTCGTCGATGTACCGGTGCACTCGCTCTATAGACATGCTGGCCCCTCCCGTTGCAATCGCGGCACGAAGCGAAAACACCGTTGTCCCCGTTCGCCTGTTTCATCTTCAGGCGCTTGCGGACCTCCAGAGGCTTCGCGGTGGCGGGCGTCATGTGCTCGGTCTGCGTCGCCGGGATGATCGAGCCGAGGGTACGCCGCACCTACCTGGGGTATCTGCTCAGCGGCCGGAAAGAAGGGGAATGGCGGCCGCAGGTAACAGAATCGACAGCTTCTTAAGCGCGCGGAGGAGTGAGAGCATGACGCCGGGCACAGGTGACTTTGGCGCTCTGTGGAACACCGCAATTGTTCTGGACATCGTCAACACGCTGGTCGTGGTGTACTTCGTCTGGCGAATCTGGACCGAGAAGCTGCCGACGCGGCCACGATCAACCCCGCGAGCCTGAGAAAGGTGGAAACGAGGATGCCGGGCCTCACCGATACGGAGGCGCGCCTGCTGGAAGAGGTCTCCGCGCAAGCGCTGATGCGCGACGCCACGGCCCTGGCCGGGTGGGAGCGGATTTCGGGTACGCCCGGTGAGCGCCAGGGCGTGGAGTACATCCGCCAGCGCCTGGAAGAGCATGGCCTTGCGACCAGGGTCTACGAATTCGAGAGCCTGCTGGGTTGGCCTGAAGAGGCAGGGCTCGAGATGCTCGCCCCCGAGCCGCGTTCGATCAAGGCTTTTACGCATTCTTTTACACCGTCGACTGGAGCCCAGGGGCTGGAGGGCGAAGTGGTCTACGTGGGGGCAGGGGAGGAAGCCGACTACACCGGTCGGGTGGTGAGCGGCAAGGTGGCGCTAACTGAGGGGATGCCGTCGCCGCTGAAGGTGCTGATCGCCCAGGACCGTGGGGCGGCCGGCCTGATCGGGATCGGCCAGCGCCTGCATGATCTTTGCGTCTCACCGGTTTGGGGCACGCCGACTACCAGGACAGCCGGCTACTTGCCACGGATCCCGGTGATCACGATCTTGCAGCCCGACGGTGCGGACCTGAAGTCACTGGTGGAGACGGGGCCGGTCCGGGTCCGCGTACGCGCGAAGACCTTCTGGGGGTGGCGGAACACGCTCCTGGTGACGGCCGAGATCCCCGGCGCCGAGGAACCGGAGAAGTTCGTCCTCTTCAGCGGCCACCACTGCTCCTGGTACTTTGGAGCGATGGACAACGGCGCGGCCAACGCGACCATGTTGGAGGCGGCGCGCGTCCTCTCGCGGCGCCGGCGTGAGTTGCGGCGGAGTATTCGCTTCGCCTTCTGGCCGGGCCATACTCAAGGACGCTATGCTGGCTCGACCTGGTACTTCGATCACTTCTGGGAAGATCTCTACGATAACTGCGTCCTCCACGTCAACGCCGACTCGACCGGTGCTCGGGGCGCCGAGATCTACCACGCGCTCAGCATGCCGGAAGTCCGTGACTTCGCGATCGCGGCGATTCGCGACGCGACAGGCCTCGACGCCGGCGCCGAGCGAATCCCGCGCGCAGGGGATCAGTCGTTCTGGGGCTGCGGCATTCCGGCGATTTTCATGGACATCTCCCAGGTCCCGCCGGAGCTGGCCGCCAATCAAGGTAGCTCCCTCTTCACCGCCGCCGGCGAGGCGTCGGCTCGAAGGCGGGGTGGGTTGCCCTGGTGGTGGCACACCCCCGAAGACACCATCGACAAGATCGACCCTACGGTGCTACGGCGGGATACCCAGATTTATCTGCTCTCGACCTGGCGGGCAGCAACCGCGCCGATCCTGCCGCTGCGGCTTGGCGTGACGGCTTCCGAGATCCGCACGACCCTCGAAGGATACCAACGGGAGAGTGGTGAGCGCCTCGACCTGAGCGGACTGATCGGGCGGGCCCGGCAGGTGGAGGCGGCGACGGCCGAGCTGGACCGGCTGATCGAACGGGCGCGCGCGCACGGCGGTACCGGGAAGATCGCCGAGATCGTCAACCGCGGCCTGATGGCGATCGGGCGTGCGCTGGTGCCAGCGTACTTTTCCGGCACCGAGCGCTTCGACCAGGATTTGGCTCTCCCCATCCCGGCGGTCGCCTCGGTCGCGAGCGTCCGACGGCTGAAAGACCTGGATCCTGCCTCGAACGAGGCGCGCTTCTTAGTCACCGAGTTGACGCGCGGCCGCAACCGGGTCGCGTTCTACCTCCGCCAGGCGCTCGCCGAGGCCACAGATACGATCGCTGAGGTAACGCCAGTGCTTGTCCCGTGAGGCTCGGCCGAGCGAGGAACCTCTCGCGCGACCAGGACATGGGCCCCTGACCGAGGTCCTCCGGCACCGACTCGATACATGGCCTGATGTGGCGGGAGATCGCCAAGGCGGTAGAGTCGGGCGTGTCCTGCAGGGCGGCGGCCGCCGCAAAGACTCCCTGTCCGCGAAGCTCACCGGGTCCGCCCCCACGCAGCGCGCATCGCTGCGACAAACTCCGCGAACCGCGCGCCCCGGCGGCCCTGGG
>JAPVSX010000062.1:0-2044 GCA_047519495.1 Armatimonadota bacterium | reverse complement strand
GGAGGATCGTGTGAGGATTGGGGCGCGTGACGGTGCCGGAGCGCATCGGCCAGCGGACGAGGACGTACGCGTCGAGCCGCGTGGACGCATCACGAAGACAGACCGCCCCGCCTCGAGCGAGGCCCGACACGACGCGCCGGTGCTCCTCGTAGACGACGACCACAAGCTGGTTTCCCTCGTCCGGATGTACCTCGAGCGCGAGGGGTTCCAGGTGATCTCCGCCTACGATGGGACTCAGGCGCTGGCCCTGGCCGAGCGTACCCGGCCGCAGTTCGTCATCCTCGACCTGATGCTTCCCAAGGTGGACGGGATCACGGTGTGCCGGCGGATCCGGAAAACCTCAAGCGTCCCCATCTTGATGCTCACCGCAAGGGTGGAGGAGACGGACAAGGTCGTGGGGCTCCAGGTCGGCGCGGATGACTACGTCACCAAGCCGTTCAGCCCCCGCGAGCTGGTGGCGCGCGTCCAGGCGATTCTTCGCCGTGCGGCGCCGCACGAGCGGCTGACGCCGCAGCTCGTCCAGGGGACCCTTGTCATGAACCTCGACCGACACGAGGTCTCTCTCGATGGCCGCGAACTGCGGCTCACGGCCATCGAGTACAAGCTCCTGCAGGCGTTGATGGAGTTTCCTGGCCGCGTCTTCACGCGGGATCAGCTCCTCGCGCACCTGTACGCGTTTGATGAGACCGTCGTCATCGACCGCACGATCGATGTGCACATCGGGAAGATCCGCGAGAAGCTCGGGGACGATCCGACGCAGCCCCGGTACATTCAGACGATCCGCGGGGTCGGTTACAGGCTGCTGGAGAGCGGCCGTGCGGGATAGTCTCTTCTGGCGCCTGCTCGGCGCTCAGTTGCTTGTGATCGTGATCGGGGTCCTCGCCTCCGGGATGATGATCACCGACCTCGCGTCGCGCGCCTTCATGACGATCATGGCGCGTTACCACATCGAGCCCGTTGGGGTGGAATCGGAGTTCCTGGCCGCTACACACCGCATTCTGCTCGTAAGCAGCATCGTGGCCGCGGCGGTCGCGATGCTGCTGGGATGGCTCCTCGTCCGGCGACTTGTGCGTCCGCTGGAGCGGATGATGGTGCTGGCCGAGTGCATCGCGCAGGGAGACTACGCCTGCCGCGTCGATCCTCGGGGGCCGGACGAGATTGCGCGGCTCGCCGACGCGCTCAACCGGATGGCGGACGGCCTGCAGCGGGTCGAGACGCTCCGGCGGGACCTCGTCGCCAACGTCGCCCACGAACTGCGGACGCCGCTCACCACGCTACGGGGTTATCTGGAGGCGCTGCAGGACGGCGTCGCCCCGGCGAGCCCGCAGACTCTCGCCTCTCTCCACGAAGAGGTGCTCCGGCTGGTGCGCCTCGTGGACGCCCTGCACCAGTTGAGCCAGTTCGATGCGCGGATCTCCCGGCTGCGTCTCGTCGAGGTCGACCTCCCGGCGCTGATCCGCGGGCCGCTGGAGACGTACGGTCCCGAGTTCACCCGCCGTGGGATGACCGTGCGCGTGGTCCACGATCCGGAGGGATCACGGGTGCGGGCGGACGCCGACCTCGTCATCCAGGCGGCCCGCAACCTCCTGGACAACGCGCTGCGGTACGCGCCGGAGAACGCGGACGTCGTGATCACGACGTCGCGCCAGGGCGGGGCCGTCCGGGTCGCCGTTCAGAACACCGGCGAGGGCATCTCCGCCGAGGATCTCCCCCACATCTTCGAGCGCTTCTACCGCGGGGAGCAGTCCCGGTCCCGGGAGACAGGCGGGGCCGGGATCGGCCTGGCACTCGTGCAGGAGATCGCCCGGGCCCACGGCGGCGGCGCAGGCGCCGCGAGCGCAGACGGCCTGACGACCATCTGGTTCAGCCTCCCGCTTCGGCCCGGCACTCCCGAGGCTCCTGCCGCACCGCTGGCCAGGGCGCAGGGTGCCACGGACAACGGGACGACAGGAGCGCGCCGGGGCCAGGCCGCCGCAGCGCTACGCGGCGGCGCTCAGAGAGGGGAGAGTCCGTGAGGACGCGAGCGCACACGATCGCCGCGTGG
>JAPVSX010000061.1:0-14730 GCA_047519495.1 Armatimonadota bacterium | reverse complement strand
CGGGCTCGCCGGGGCGGTGCTCCTTGGCTGGCTCCTCTACCGCGGAACCTACAAGCTCGATCTCCGGGTGTTCTTCAACGTCACGAGCACGCTCCTGCTGCTCGTGGGCGCCGGCCTGCTCGCCCGCGGGGCCGGCGAGCTCGTGGAGGCGGGGATCCTGCCTGCACTCGTCGAACATATGTGGAACAGCAACGCCGTGGTGAACCAGACCTCGACGATGGGCGACTTCCTCCAGGCGATGTTCGGCTACACGAGCACACCCTCGCTGCTTCAGGCGATGCTCTACGTGATCTACCTCGCGGCGGTCGGCTGGTACTACGTCTGTCCGCCGCACGCGCCCCGCGGCGGCCGGCCGTCCGGCGGCGCGCCCCGGCCGGTCGAGACGGCCGCCCCGCCGGACCGCTGATCCCGGCCGGGGGAGTGCGCGCGTGATTCCGGTCGCAGCGGTTGTCCGCACCCTGGCGGTTGCGTTCTGGATCGGCGGCATGGCCGCCCTCGACTTCATCGACGCCCCCGCCCGCTTCGCGAGCCCGCTGCTGGACCGCAACCAGGCGGTCGCGATCGGGCAGGCGCTGTTTGCCCGGTTCAACCGGGTCGAGGTCGCACTGGGCGTGATCGCGCTCGCCTCCGCGGCGCTGGCGCGCAGCCCGCGCTGGACGATCGCGCTCGTGGCGCTGATGCTCGCGCTCGTGCTGGTGCAGGCCGCGTACCTGACCCCGGCGATCACCCGGCTCGCCCGGGGGCTCGACTTCGTCCACCGCGCGCCGGGCGATCCCCGCTACGCGGCGATCCGGCCCCTGCACACGGCATACGCCGGGCTCGAGGTGGCGGTGCTGGTAGCGGGGGCAGCCGTTCTCGCCGGCTGGGCGCTCGTGGCGAGGCGGTAGCGGGCGGCGATGCGGCACGCGTGGCTCGTTGACTGCGGCCGCATGCCGTACGGCCGGGCGTGGGCGCTGCAGCGGGCGCTGCTGGCGGCGCGCCAGGCCGGCCGCGTGCCGGACACGGTGCTGCTCGTCGAGCACGCCCCCGTGATCACGGTCGGCCGCGCGGGACGCGCCGCCAACATCCTCATGCCCCGTGAGGCCCTGGAGGCGCGCGGCGTCGAGGTGTACGATGTGGAGCGCGGCGGCGACGTGACCTACCACGGGCCGGGGCAGCTCGTCGGCTATCCCATCCTCAACCTTCGCGCGCTCGACGAGGACGTCGTGCGCTACGTGCGCCTCCTGGAGGCGACCCTGATCGCTGCGCTCGGCACGTGGGGAATCGGGGCGGAGCGCGTGCGCGGGTATCCGGGGGTGTGGGTCGGCGAGGCCAAGATCGCGGCGATCGGGGTCGCCGTCAAACGGAAGGTGACGATGCACGGGTTCGCGCTCAACGTGGACCCGGACCTCTCGCACTTCGAGCTGATCAATCCGTGCGGCCTGGGGAAGCCGGTGACCTCGATGGCGCGCCTGCTCGGCCGGCCGGTCTCGCTCGGCGAGGTGCGGCCCGAAGTGTCGCGGGTGTTCGGCGAGACGTTCGACGTGACGCTGGAACCGGTGGCGACGGGGGCGCTCGAGGCCCACCTCGCGCCGGCCTCGCCCGCCTGACGGCGGAGCGGGGAGACAAGGGAGAGCCCATGGCACAGGACACGCTCGCGGCCGGCTCTGTCCGGGCGGCGACCGGGACCAAGGCGACGGGGTTCCTCGACGTTCCGGGCACGCCGATCCGGATGCCGGTGACGGTCGTGAACGGATCGGCGCCCGGGCCGCTCCTCGGGATCACCGCGGGGGTGCACGGCGGCGAGTACCCGGGGATCGAGGCGGCGATCCGCACCGCGGCGGAGCTCGAGGCCCGCGACGTGCGCGGCGCCGTGATCATCGTCCACATCGTGGACGTGCCGGCGTTCCTGGGGCGCAACATCTACATCTGTCCCCTGGACGGGAAGAATCCGAACCGCGTCTTTCCCGGCAACCCGGACGGCACCGCGAGCGAGCGCCTCGCCCACACGCTGTTCACCGAGGTGATCGCCCGGTCCGACTACTACGTCGACCTGCACGGCGGCGACATCAACGAGGCGCTGGTCCCCTTCACCATCGTCGTGGCGTCGGGGACGCCCGAGGTGGACGAGAAGGCGGCGGCGCTCGCCCGCGTGTACGGGATTCGCTACGTCGTCCGCGGACGCGTCTCAGGCGGGACCTACGCCGCGGCAGCGCAGCGGGGGATCCCGGCGATCCTGACCGAGGCCGGCGGGCAGGGGCTCCTGGACGAGCCATCGCTGGCGATCCACCGGCGCGGTCTCCGGAACGTGCTGCGCCATCTCGAGATCACACCGGGCGCGCCGGAGCCGGTCGAACCGATCACGATGCTCACACAGTTTCACTGGGTCACGTCGGAGCACACCGGGCTATTCTATCCCGATGTCACCCCGGGAACCCGGGTCACGCAGGGCCAGCGGGTGGGGGAGACGCGGGACTTTTTCGGGAGGCGCCTCGCCGAGGTGACGGCGCCCGGAGACGGGATCGTGCTCTTTACGGTGACGACCCCGGCGACGAAGCCGGGTGACCCGCTCTTTTCGGTCGCCGGCGAGGGCTAGGATCCCCGCACGGTGAGACGCGCCGCGGGCCGGTGCCCGGGGGGGCGCCGGCCCGCGTGAGGCCTGTCGACCCCTGCGGCTACATCGGCTCCTCGTCCTCCTCGGCGCCGAACTCCTCCTCGTGCTCCGTCGAGGCGGGCGTTCCCCACGGGCTCGGGCGCACCGGCTCCATCCGGGACGGAGGCGGTGTCATCGGAGACGGGGTGAAGCCCCCGAGCGTCGTCGGTGCGGCCGGCTGAGGCTTGGCCGCCGCGCCGGCCTTCTGGGCTGGCGCCGCACGTCCGGCCCGGGGAGCTTTGGCCGCCGCTATGCGCTTCCGGGGCGCCCGGCGGCGAACCTTTGCCACGGCCCGGCCGCCGGCCGTCCGCCTCACGCGCGTCCGGGAAACGGTCCTGCGCTTGCGGGGGCCCGCCTTCCCCCGGGTCCTGCGGCGTACCGTTCTCTTCGCCATCCCTCGACCTCCCCTTTCACGTAGACAGAGATTTCGCGCTCTATAGGCGTGTTTGCGGCGACTGTTCGACGGGGTGGTAGCTTTCCCTTCTCCCAAAAAAGATGCCCCTGCCGTCCGGGGGTCTCCAGGCCCGCCGCGGGCAGGAGTTCCGCCGCCGGCGACGAATACCCGGCGGGTATTTGGGGCACCGGTGGTTTCCGCCCCGCACGCAGCAGTCGCCGGAGCATCACGTCGGAGCACCCGTCGAGGCAGGGGATGCGGGAGCGCACGCGGGCGCTTGTGCTTTTTCTGATCGCGGCGTTGACCGCCGGCGGGCCCAGCGGAGCCGGCGCGGGGCCGCGTGTCCAGGCCACCCCGCACACCGCTGCCCGCACGCCCGCTGGCTCACCCGAAGCGACGCTCGCACAAATCCAGAAGCAGTTGAGCCTGCGGCGCCGACTCCTGGCGCACGTCGAGCAGCAGGAACGGCGGGCGCTGGGCCAGCTCTCCTGGGCCCAGGAGCGGCTCCAGCGCGCCGCAGTGCACCTCCACCAGACGACCGTTGCGCTCGACGGCACCCGGCGGGATGTCGCCCGGGCGACGGAGACGCTCGCCGTCGTCTCCCAGCGGTTGTCCACCCACGAGGCGATGATGGGCGCCCGGCTGCGGGCGTTCTACGAGCGGGGCCCGCTCGGGTACCTGGACGTGATCCTCGGCGCCGCGGACTTTCGGGACTTTGCCACGCGCTCGTACCTGATCGGACTGATCATCGACCGCGATCTGCGCCTCTACCAGCAGGTTGCCCAGGAACGCCAGCAGCGGGACGAGGTGCGCGCTACCCTTGCCGATCGGGAGCAGCAGCTGGCGGACCAGCAGCAGCGCTGGATCGCCAGCCGCCAGGAGACCGCCCGCCTCGCGGCGGAGCGCCGCCGCCTGCTCGAGCGCGTCCGGACGGAGCGGCGCGCGCAGGAGGAGGCGATCCAGGAGCTTGAGGTCGAGTCGGCCCGGATCACCGACATCATCCGCCGCGCCGCGGGCAGGGGCGGCGGGGGGCCGATCCAGACCCTGCGCAACGGCGCGCTGCTCTGGCCCGTGCCGGGTCCCATCACCTCGGGGTACGGGTGGCGGATCCACCCGATCTTCCACACCCGGGAGTTCCACACTGGTATCGACATCGGCGCGCCGTGGGGGACGCCGATCCAGGCCGCCGGGGACGGGACGGTGATCTACACGGGCTGGATGCGGGGATACGGCATGCTGGTCATCGTCGACCACGGCAACGGCCTCTCGACCACTTACTCCCACCTGTCGTCGTATGCGGTCCACGCCGGCGAACGTGTCCAGCGCGGGCAGGTGATCGCACGAATCGGCAGCACGGGATGGAGTACGGGCCCGCACCTGTTCTTCGAGATCCGAGACAATGGCCAGCCCGTGAATCCGCTGGGCCCGTAGCCGCCTTGACACCCCGAAAACGTGCGTGCTAGACTCGGTTCCGGAGCGAAATAATCAACAATCACCGGACGTTAAGCTGGGCGGTGATTAGAGGTACGGGTGAGATGACGCGCTGCATCTGTACGAGCGGGCGCTGCCCGGCGACGGAGGTGTGTCGCCGGGAATAGGTGTGGGCGTCGTGTCCGTACACGTGCAGAGCCTGGAGAGCCGCGGCGCCCGTCGCTGCGGCTTGCGTATTTCGATGCGTGATTCGCGAGGGAGGTGCTGGAGGATGGCGCAGGTCTATCTGCCGACCCCGCTGCGCCGGCTGACCCACGGTCAGGCCAGGGTAACGGCGGCCGGCCGTACGGTTGCGGAGGCGCTCGCCGCGCTTGAGCGCGAGTATCCGGGACTGCGCGAGCAGCTGCGTGAGCCGACGGGCGAGGTCCGGAGCTTCATCAATGTGTTCGTCAACGGCACTGAGATCCGGTCCCTGCAGGGCCCGGCGACTCCTCTCAGCGAAGGCGACGAGGTCTCGATCATTCCGGCGATGGCCGGCGGCAGATAGGGCGCATGGACCTGTCGCTCCGGCAGCGGCCGCCGGGCGCCGTTCGGGCGGCGCCCGTCCTCCGCGTCATGGACGCCGCCCGCCTCCTGCTGCACGAGGAGCCCGACCCCGGGCGCGTCGCGCGGCTGCGCGACGCGCTGCGTCGCGACGGCGTCCTCCGGAACCCGCCGATCGTGGCGCGGATGCCGGAGGGGCGGGCCGCCGTGCTCGACGGCGCCAACCGCGTGACCGCGTTGCGGGAGGTCGGTGTCCCGCACGTGGTCGTGCAGGTGGTGCCCTACGAGCAACCGGAGATCGCCCTCTCGACGTGGCGGCACTTCGTGTCCGAGGACGGGGTTCCCCCGCTCCGCGACCGGATCGCCGCGCTGCCCGGCGTCGACGCGGCTCCGGCGCGCGACGCTATGGACGCGGAGGCCCGCCTGGCGCGCCGCGAGGGCGTCGCGGTCCTCACCGACGATCGCGGCACGCTCCTGCTGCGGGACGGCGGCGACCCGGTCACCGCAGCCGAGACGCTGAGCCGCATCGTCGGCACGTACCGGGGCCGGAGCCGGATCCACCGGGTGGACGCAGGGGACGCGGCGGCGCTGGCCGCGGAATACGGCCCCGGCACCCTGATCGTGTTTTCCCCGTTCGACAAGGACGACGTCCTCCTGATCGCCGCCCGCGGCGGCCGCCTGCCGACCGGGATCACCAGGCACATCATCCCCGGGCGGGCGCTGCGCGTCAACACATCGCTCGCGTGGCTCGCGGAGCCGTCCGGTACCGCGGAGAAGCAGATGCAACTCGAGGCGACCCTCCGTGAGCGCTGGCTCAACCACGGCGTCCGATACTATGCCGAGCCCACGTACCTCTTCGACGAGTAGCCGGCTGCCGGCCGAGCCCCACGCCACGGCCTCGCTGCTCGACCAGATCGGCCGGACGCCGCTCCTGCGCCTCCGGCGGGTCACGCGGGGCCTGCGTGCCTCGGTGGAGGTGCACCTCAAGGCCGAGTGGTTCAATCCAGGCGGCTCCGTCAAGGACCGTCCGGTCCTCCGGATGATCACGGACGCGGAGCGTGACGGCCGCCTCGGACCCGGCAAGACGATCCTCGACTCGACCTCAGGCAACGCCGGCATTGCCTACGCCATGATCGGGGCGGTGAAGGGGTATCCGGTCGAGCTGGTCATGCCGGCGAGCGCGAGCGAGGAGCGGAAGCGCATCATCGCCGCCTACGGCGCCCGGGTGATCCTCTCCGATCCCCTCGAGGGCAGCGACGGGGCGATCCTGCTTGCCCGCGAGATCCTCGCCCGCGACCCGGAGCGGTACTTCAAGCCCGACCAGTACAACAACCCCTCCAACTGGCTGGCCCACTACGACACGACGGGGCCGGAGATCCTCGAACAGACCGGCGGGCGCGTCACGCACTTCGTCGCCGGGCTCGGCACGACTGGGACGCTCGTCGGCGCGGGGCGTCGGCTGCACGAGGCCGACCCCCGCATCCAGGTCGTCGCGGTTGAGCCCGACGCCCCGCTGCACGGCCTGGAGGGGCTCAAGCATATCGCCAGCTCGATCGTCCCCGGCATCTACGATCCGTCGGTCCACGACCGGAAGGTCTCGGTCTCGACGGAAGAGGGGTATGCGATGGCCCGCCGGCTCGCGCGGGAGGAAGGGCTGTTCGTCGGCGGGTCGGCCGGTGCGGCCGTCGCGGCGGCGCTCGCGCTGGCCCGCGACCTCCGGGATGGCGTCGTGGTCGTCATCGCCCCGGACGGCGGCGACCGCTACCTCAGCACCCCGCTCTGGCGCGACGTCGCCATCTGAGTGGCGGCCCGCGGCTCCGAGGGCTTTCCCTTTCATGCGAGTTCAGATAAAATAAGCGGAAGGAGCATTTTGCGTGGCGGTACGGCTCACGCGGGAGCAGTTGAATCAGATGCTGAAGCAGGCGCACGCGGAAGCCCCCAACGAGTGCTGCGGCTTGCTGCTGGGCAGGGGAGACCTCGTCGAGGAAGTCTTCCCCGGCCGCAACGTGCGCATGAGCCCCACGCTCTACGAGATGGACCCGCAGGATCAGCTCCGCGCGTTTCGGCGGATGGACGAGCGCGGGTGGGACCTCGTAGGGATCTACCACTCGCACCCGGCGAGCGAGGCGCATCCGAGCAAGACGGACCGGGCCAAGGCGCTCTACCCGGACAGCCGCTACGTGATCGTGTCGCTGGCCGATCGCGATCGGCCGCAGGTGCGGGCGTTTCGGATCGTGGACCGGACCAACGCGCAAGGGATGCCCGTCACCGACGGCGACGGGAACGCCGTCAAGGCCGTCACGGAAGAGGAAGTGGTGGTGACATGAAGGTCAGTACCCGCGCCGAGTACGGGATCCGCGCGCTGATCGACCTGGCTCAGCACTACGGGCAGGGCCCGGTGCAGAGTCACGACATCGCCCGCCGCCAAGGACTTCCCGAGCCGTACCTCAACCAGCTCCCCACGACGCTGCGCCGCGCGGGACTCGTGCAGAGCAAGCGCGGCCCGACCGGCGGCCACGCGCTCGCCCGGCCGCCGGAACGCATCACGGTAGGCGAGGCGTTCCTCATTCTGGAGGGCAGCGTGGCCCCCTGGCTGTGCGTCGAAGAGGAGGACGCCCACTGCATCTACGCGTCCGGTTGCGGGCTGCGCCCCGTCTGGCAGGCGGTCAAGACGGCGACCGAGGAAGTGCTCAACCGGACGACGCTGGCCGACATCGTCCGCCCGGTGCTCGTTCCGCTCGGCAACGCCTGAGGTTCCGGCGACGGATGCAGCGGGGACGACGGGGATCGGTCGCTTCGCGAGGCACCTGTAGGGTGCCTCGTTTCGTCCCCGCCGGAATCTTTCACTGCCGCCATGCGTTCCGGTGGGGTGGATGCGGACGGTTCGCCGAGGTGATGGTTTCACGGCTGAGCGCGACATCTCCCGCAGCATGACGGCGCCGCAGAACGACGCTCAGGACGCCGGGGCCGGCGCGGGCGCCGCGCAGGCGCGGGCTCGGTTCGAGGCGCTGGCGGGCGAGCGCCTCGACGGCCTCTACGGCACGGCCCTGCGGCTGACGCGGAACCGGACCGCCGCCGAAGACCTGGTCCAGGAGGCGATGCTCCGGGCGTGGCGGTCGTTTCGTACGTTCCAGCCCGGGACGAACTTCCGGGCCTGGCTGTACCGAATCCTCATGAACGCCCACTTCGACCGGCACCGGAAGGACACCCGGACCCCCGAGGTCGTCCAGGAGGAGATCAGCGACTCGTACCTGTACACCAGGGCCCGGGAGAGCGCGGCGCTCAGCGAGGCCGGGAACCCGGAAACCCTCGTGCTGGATCAGATCATCGACGCCGAGGTGCGGGACAGCCTCGAAGCGCTGCCGCTGCAGTTCCGGACACCGCTTCTGCTGGTCGACGTCGAGGGGTTCTCGTACAAGGAGGCGGCGGAGATTCTCGGGATCCCGGTCGGCACCGTGATGTCCCGGCTGTACCGGGGGCGCCATGCGCTCCAGAAGAAGCTGTTGGAGTTCGCTCGGGATCGGCGCTACGTGAGGGGAGACAGAGGATGAACTGTCAGGAGGCCGTGGAGAAGCTGTGGCAGTATCTCGACCGGGAGCTGGACGGAGAAGCGTCCATCCAGCTCCACCAGCACCTCCAGCAATGCCGTGAGTGCTTCTCCAAGGCGGAGTTCGAACGGCAGCTGCGGGCGCTGCTGCAAAGGTCGTGTGGGTGCGAGCAGGCTCCACCCGAGCTGCGGGAGCGTCTGAGCCGGCTGCTCCGGATGTTCTGATCCCCGCGCGTGTCCCGGCGGGCGGCGATCGACGTCGGCACGAACTCGGTCCGTCTGCTGGTCGCGGAGGTGGCGGACCCACCGTTTCGTCCGCGGTCTCCTTTACGTTCCCTTTCCCATCGGTCCACCCGATCTTCATCCGCGCATGCGCGCCGGCCGCCTCTCGACCCCGTCCTGCGGCGGATCTCGATCACGCGGCTCGGCGAGGGGCTCGATGCCGGGAGGGCGCTCCGGCCGGCCGCCGCGGCACGGACCGCCGCTGCGGTCGAGGCGTTTGGCCGTCTCGCGGCCGCGGCGGGCGTCCCGGCCCCGGAGGTCGTGGGGACGTACGCGCTGCGCGCCGCGCGAAACCCCGAAGAGCTGCTCCGCCGCCTCCATCGCCCCGTGCGCATGCTCACCGGCCGGGAGGAAGCCCGGCTGGGATTCCGAGGCGCCCTGGCCGGACTGGGGATCACCGGGGCCGCATCCCAGATCCTCGTGGTGGACATCGGCGGGGGAAGCGTCGAGCTGACCTGGGGCACCCCGCGGGGCATCGCGGAAAGCCGCAGCCTCCCGCTCGGGTGTGTGGTTCTGACCCGGCGGTTTCTGCCCCACGATCCGCCGCGCTCAGCCGAGGTGGCGGCCCTCCGCGCGCACCTCGCGCAGAACCTCGGTCCCATCGTGTCGCGACTGCGCCGCCGCCGGCTGCGCCTCGTGGGGGTCGGCGGCACGATCACGACGCTGGCGGCGCTTGACCAGCGTCTGACGCCGTACGATCCGGACCGGGTGCATCGGTACCGGCTCTCCACGTCCGCCGTGCGCGCCCTCACCGCGGACCTGCTCGCACAGCCCCTCGCCGACCGCCGCCGGCGCCCGGGCCTCCAGCCCGAACGCGCCGACGTCATCGGCGCCGGCGCGCTCGTTCTCGAGCACCTGCTCGTGGCGCTCGGTCGCCGGTCCCTCGTGGTCAGCGAGGCGGACCTGCTCTGGGCGCTCGTCCTCGGGCTCTAAGGACCGGTGTCAGGCCCGCGACCGGCTCGGACCTCGTGGAGAGGCTGGGTCTCTCGTACGCCGTTGACAGGGAGGAGGACCGCGGCGTACTGTGTCGTAGCCGAGAGGATGAACGGCATGCCCCGGAGGGAGCGGCCCCCGTGTACCTGCTGCTCGCTGAGGACGACGAAACGCTGGGGGACCTAGTACGGCGCGGCCTTGAGGCCAGCGGCTACCGCGTGCACTGGGAGCGCGCCGGCGGTGCCGCCTACGACCGGGCGTGCTCGGGCACCTACGACGGGCTGATCATCGATCTGATGCTCCCCGACATGGATGGCGTGGCGCTGGTGCGCGCGCTGCGCGAGGCCGGCGTCCGGACGCCGGTGCTCTGCCTCACGGCCCGCAGCACCGTGGGCGATCGTGTCGCCGGGCTGGACGCCGGCGCCGACGATTACCTGACCAAGCCGTTCGCGTTTGAGGAGCTGCGGGCGCGCCTGCGGGCGCTCCTGCGCCGGCCGGCCGACGTGGTCGTCCCTGAGGTGTTGACCGCCGGGTCGCTTCGCCTCTCGCCGGCGGACCGCCGGGTGACCCTGGCCGGCCGTCCGCTCGACGTGCCCGGCCGTGAGTTCGACCTGCTCGAGTATCTGCTCCGCAACAGCGGCCGCACCCTGCCGCGCGAGCTCATCGTCGAGCGCATCTGGGGGGACGACAGTGCTCTGCGATCGAACGTCGTCGACGTCACCGTCTCCCGCCTGCGCCGGCGCCTGGCCGCCGCGGGCTGGGAGGGGCGCATCCTCGCCGTGCCGGGGCTCGGCTACCGCCTCTCCACGGCCGAGGCCGCGCCCGCGTCATGACGTCGGCCGGCTTGCGGCCGTATGCGTACGCACGGCTGGCGCGCCGCAGCCGCTGGCGCGTGGCTGTGCCCGTCAGCCTGATCGTCGCAGGATTGCTGGCCGTCCTCGCCGCCGGCACGTATCTTTCCGACGAGCGAGCGGCGTACCGCGGCCTGGAGCGCCGCCTGGAACAGCTGGCCCTCGCGGCCAGGTACCTGGGTGAGCCCGGCGGCGATCTCGTGTTCGACGCGCAAGATCACCTGCTCTCGGTGACGCCGCCGATGGTGGGCGAGACCGGTGACAGCTTCCAGGTCGTCAACGATCCCGGGTTGGGCCCCCTGGCGATCCTGCGCCTCCCCGTCAATACCGTCGGCCCGCACGTGGTGGCCATCGTGGCGCAGAGCGAGGTGCAGGCGCTCGACGCGGTCCGCCGCACTCTCCTCGGGATGACCGTTGCCGGCGCCCTGGCGGCGCTGGTGGCCGGATACCTGCTCGCGGCGCTGGCCCTCCGCCCGCTCGATGACGCGGTCCGGGAGCGCAGCGAGTTCGTCGCGCTCGCGTCCCACCAGTTGCGCACGCCGCTCTCCATCATCCGGACGTCCGCGGAGTTGGGGCGCGCGGCCCATGGCGTGACGCCGGAGGAGGCGATGGAAACCATTCTGCGCCAGACGCAGCGCATGGAGGCCCTGGCGGCGCGGCTGACCGAGCTCGCGAGGGCGGAGCAAGGCCGTCGGCCGGGAGCGGTCGCGGTCGATGTCGTCGGAGTGGCCGCGGAAGTCATCGCGGCCGTGCGCCCCGCGGCTGATCTATCGGGTGTGGCGCTCCGCCTGGACGCCACCCAGTCCCAATGGATCCGCGCCGAGGCGGCTGAGACCACCGATATGCTCGCGGCGGTCATTGAGAACGCCGTCAAGTTCAGCCCCAAAGGGGGCGCCGTGACCGTGCGAGTACAGTCGGAACGCGAGCAGGCGATGGTGGAGGTCTCGGACCAGGGGCCGGGCATCGCCGCCGAGGATCTGCCTCACGTCGCGAAGCCGTTTTTCCAGGGTCGCTCCGCCCGGGGCGGGTACGGCCTCGGTCTGGCCATCGCCCGGGCGGTCGCCGACCGGCGCGGTGGACAGCTCTCAATTGCCTCGAGGCCGGGACAGGGAACAACTGTGCGACTCGTCCTTCCGGCTCAGCGCCGTCCCGCCGCTCCTCAGCTCGGCCGCGAAGGGCGTACCGCAACCTAGAGCGCCCCGACGTCATCCGGCTGTAATCCCCCGCGCGTACAATACCCTGGATCCCGGGAGATGGCTTGCCTGGTATTACACGGGCAGGTACGCGATCTTGATTTGGCAAGTTGACGCTTTCGCCGCTGCCCCGAGTCCAAGTCGGAAAGGGGTGAACGGGCCCTGACTGCCCCCGGCGAGTCGATGACGTTGGGCAACCTGGGGACGACCCCCGAGCGGGGATCCACGCGCCGTGACGGCCAGGCTATCGTCCTCGAAAACGTCACCAAGCGCTTCCGCACGCCGAGTGGGAGCTTCTACACCGCCGTTCGCGACCTGTCACTCAGCGTGGCCCGGGGAGAATTCTGCGCTATCGTCGGACCCACCGGATCCGGAAAGTCCACGACGCTCACCTTGGTCTCAGGCCTGGAGGCACCGAGCCGCGGACGGGTCACCGTGCTGGGTGAGCCCGTCGTGGGAGTCACCCGACGCGCCGGCTATATGTTTCAGACCGACGCCGTGTTCCCGTGGAAGAACGTCCTCGATAACGTCGCGACGGGGCCGATCTACCGTGGCGTGCCGCGGGACGACGCCCGGCGACGGGCTCGGGAGTGGGTAACGCGCGTTGGCCTGGCGGGGTTCGAGGACCGGTACCCCTATCAGCTGAGCGGCGGCATGCGCAAGCGGGTCGCCCTCGCGCAGAGCCTGATCAATGAGCCTGAGATCCTGCTGATGGACGAGCCGTTCTCAGCGCTCGACGTCCAGACCCGGACGCTCATGGAGAACGAGCTGCTGGGCCTCTGGTCGGAGACGTCGGCGTCCGTCGTGTTCGTCACCCACGACCTCGAGGAGGCGATCGCGCTCGCCGACCGCGTGCTGGTCTACACCGCCGCGCCTGCGACGCTAAAGCAGACCTACGCGATCGATCTCCCGCGTCCCCGGAACGTGACGGAGGTCCGGTTCGACCCCCGCTTCACCCGGCTGTACGCGCAGATCTGGGAGGATCTGCGCGAGGAGGTCATGATCGCGTACGAGCGGACGACGAAAGGGACGGCCGCCTGAGGATGGCCCGGCAGGCAGCCACCCAGGACGTCTTCGCGGCCGAGGAGCTCGCCGCCCAGGGGAAGGAGGTGCGCCAGCGCCGCTTCGAGCGCACGCTGCAGGTGTTGCTGTTTGTCGTGATCGTCGGCGGGTGGGAAGTGAGCGCCCGGACGGGATTGGCCGATCCGTTTTTCTTCGGCCAGCCGTCGGCGATCGTCGCAACGATCTGGCGGTGGTCCACGCGGGGCACTCCGCAGGGCCCTCTGTGGGCGCACATCGTCATCACGCTCGAGGAGACCGTGCTGGCGTTTGTCATCGGTGTCTTGTTGGGCGTCGTGGCGGGGTTTGCCCTCGGGCGCAACCGGACGCTCGCCGCGGTGTTCGGCCCCTACGTGCGGATGGGGAATGCGATCCCGCGCGTGATCCTCGGCTCGATCTTCGTCATCTGGCTCGGCCTGGGGATGGCGAGCAAGGTCGCGCTCGGGGTGACCCTTACGTTCTTCGTCGTGTTCTTCAATGCGTTTCAGGGCGTCCGCGAGGTGGACCCGAACCTCATCAACAACGCGCGCGTGCTCGGCGCGACATCCCGCAAGCTGTCGTTTGACGTGATGCTGCCCTCGGCCCTGAGCTGGATCACGAGCAGCCTGCACACGAGTTTCGGGTTTGCGCTCGTCGGCGCCGTCGTCGGCGAATTCATCGGATCCAACCAGGGGTTGGGCTATCTGGTGGCCGCCGCACAGGGCGCGTTCAACGCCAACGGCGTGTTCGCCGCGATGGTCATTCTCTCGATCGTGGCGCTGATCGCGGACTTCCTCGTCACGAAGCTGGAGATCCGGTTGACACCGTGGAGGCCGGCGTCTGACCGGAAGGGGCTCTAGCTCCGCTCAACTCGGGCGCCACGGCGCCGTCCGTGGCGTACATCGATCAGAGGGGGATCAGCGTATGAGGTATGCTCGCATCAGTACGGCTGTCATGCTGAGCGCGCTGCTGCTCGGCATCGGAATCGCGGGGCCTGTCGGCGCGCAGGCGCCGCCGAAGATGAGCATCATGGTGGGCGGCCTGGAGAAGATCATCTACCTCCCGGCGATGCTCACCGAGCGCCTCGGCTACTTCAAGGAGGCCGGGGTCAACATGACCCTCCTCGACGAGGGCGCCGGGGTCAGCGCCGAGGACGAGATGATCGCCGGCCGGGTCGACGCCGTGGTGGGCTTCTACGACCACACGATTGACCTGCAGACCAAGGGCAAGATTCTCGAGTCCGTCATCCTCCTGGACCGCGTGCCGGGGGAAGCGCTCGTCGTCTCCGAGCGGTCGGGCATCAAGACCCTGGCCGACCTCAAGGGCAAGCACATCGGCGTGACGGGGATCGGCTCGTCCACGAACTTCCTCGCCTCCTACCTGGTCACCAAGGGCGGCGGCAGCACCGGGCAGTACACGCCGGTCCCGGTCGGCGCCGGGAACACCCTGATCGCCGCGATGCAGCAGAACCGGATTGAGGCGGCGGTGACCACCGAGCCCACGGTTTCCCGCCTGCAGAAGATGGGCGTGGCGCACGTGCTCGTGGACATGCGGACGGCCGCCGGCACGCGGGGCGCGCTCGGCGGGACGTACCCGGCCGCCTGCGTGTATCTCAAGGCCGACTGGGTGAACAGCCACCGGGACGCGGTCCAGCGAACCGTGAATGCGTTCGCCAGGACCCTGCAGTACCTGCAGACGCACACCCCGTCCGTCATCGCCGACAAGATGCCGGAGGACTACTACGTCGGGGACAAATTGCTCTATCTGGCGGCGCTTGGGGCTAGCATGAACATGTTCAATCCGACCGGCGTAATGCCGCCCGACGGACCGCCGACCGTGCTCAAGGTCCTCGCGTCGTTCAACAAGGAGATGGATCCCAGCAAGGT
>JAPVSX010000060.1:0-2416 GCA_047519495.1 Armatimonadota bacterium | reverse complement strand
GCCGAGAGGTGGTCCACGCGAAGATCCCCCACGACGGCGAGCCGGCCGGCGGGCACGCCGCCGGCGGCTAGCCGGCCGGCCAGGGCCTCCGACGGCAGAAACACCCGCGCGAAGCGGTGCGCGCGCTTGCGGACGAGCGGCGTCTCCGCGTATGCAAATGCGGGGAAGCCGAGGCGGCGGCCGAGCGTCGCCGAGTACCAGAAGTCACCGCCCAGGTGGAGCACGGACCCCGGGCCGGCCGCGGGAAACCGCTGGAGTCCGGTGACGAGCGCGAGGCAGGCGCGGGGGCCGAGGATCCGCGCGAACACGTCCTGCCGGCGGGCGAACGGGATCTCCTGGCCGCTCGCAAACTGGCACGGCGGCAGGATCAGCGAAAGCGTAAGACGCATCCCGCGGCGCGCCGCCCACGCCGTCGCGGCGTGAGCCATCGGCACGGCCCAGTTCGACACCTCACCCGGGCCGCTCGACACCAGCACCAGCTCTGCGAGGGGCCCCGAATCATCGAGGGCGGCCGGACGGCCGGCAGGGGCCGCGGCAACCGGGTGCGCGGAGGCGGCGGTCATGCAGAAATTATACGCTTCACTCCGACGCCGCGCAAACACCGGCGGTTGCGAGGAGTTCCCCTGTCCGGCCCGAATGTCTTCGGGCGTGATTATCACGCGCACGCCCCTGCGCATCAGCCTGGCCGGCGGCGGGTCGGACTTTCCCGCCTTCTCCCGCCGCGAGGCCGGCGCGGTCGTGTCGACCGCCATCAACAAGTACATCTATGTTACGGTCAACAAGAAGTTCGACTCCAAGATCCGGGCCAGCTACTCGATCACCGAGATAGTGGACCGGGTCGAGGATCTCCGGCACGAGCTGATCCGCGAAGCGCTCCTGCTCACCGGGATTGCGGGCGGGATCGAGATTACCTCGATCTCGGACATCCCATCGGAGGGCACCGGCCTGGGATCCAGCAGCGCCTACACGGTCGGCGTGCTCCACGCGCTCCACGCGTTCGCCGGCCGGTACGTCGGCGCGAAACGCCTCGCGGAGGAAGCCTGCCTGATCGAGCTCGACCGGCTCCGGCGGCCGATCGGCAAGCAGGACCAGTACATCGCCGCGTACGGCGGCTTCCAATTCATCCGCTTTGAAGAAGACGCCGTGTCGGTGGAACCGATCCTGTCGGGGGGCGAGTTCCGGGAGGCGCTCCAGGCGCACCTCTTGCTCCTCTACACCGGCCTCACCCGGGACGCCGCCGCGATCCTCACCGAACAGAAGCGCAACCTCGAGGGCGGGGCCGGGACGCTGGACGACGCCGTGCGCCTGCGCGATCTGGCGCTGGACCTCCAGACGGCGCTCCTCCGCCGGCGGCTGGCCGAGGTCGGGGAGATCCTGGACGCCGGATGGACGATCAAACGGCGTCTCGCCTCGGGCGTCTCGACGCCGGCGATCGACGAGTGGTACGAGCGCGCCCGCGCCGCCGGCGCGATCGGCGGGAAGCTGCTCGGCGCCGGAGGCGGCGGGTTCCTGCTGCTCTTCGCGCCGCCGCGGGATCACGCGACGGTCCTCGCGAAGCTGCCCGACCTCCGGCCGGTGCCATTCCAGTTTGAGCCCTACGGAAGCCGGATCATCTATGTCGAAGAGTAACGCGGCCGGCGCGCCGGCGGCGGTCCGGGCGCACCTCGCCCGGCTGCGGGCGTGCCTGGACGCCGTCCCCGCCGAGCAGATCGCCGCGGTCGCAGAGCAACTCCGCCGGGTCGCCGAGGGAGGCGGGTTGATCCTCACCGCGGGCAACGGCGGCAGCGCGGCGACCGCGTCGCACATGGCCCTCGACCTCGGCAAGTCGCCGCTCGGACGCCCGCCGCGCGAGGGGGCCTTCCGGATTCGTACGCTCTCGCTCGCCGACCCCGCTCCGGTGCTGACGGCGTGGGCCAACGATGAGAGCTACGAGGGCGTGTTTGCCGAGCAGGTGCGAACGCTGGCGCGGCCTGGTGATGCGGTCGTGCTGCTGTCCGTGAGCGGCACCTCGCCGAACGTCGTCGCCGCGGCCCGGGCGGCCCGGGCGGCCGGCGCGACGGTGATCGCCCTCACCGGCGGCCGCGGCGGAACTGTCCGCGAGCTGGCGGACGTTGCCGTCGTCGTGCCAAGCGAGGACTATGGGGTCGTGGAAGACGTGCATCTCGCGATCAACCACATGATCACGCGTCACCTGACCGATGCGCTGGCGTCCGGGCGCGCGACTCCCGCTATCTTGCCGGCCCGGCGGCGGAAGCTGCGCAGGGCGCGCCGGCGCTAGCCGCGCTCAGTTGCCGGCGTTTTTAGAGATCCAGAACGCCTGCGACCAGGCGCTCCGCCCCGACCGGCCGAGGCACTCGGCCCGGACGAACCCCTCATCTCCCCTCGGCGCGTAGGACGCCTCGGGCCCTAGAGCCTC
>JAPVSX010000059.1:0-20036 GCA_047519495.1 Armatimonadota bacterium | reverse complement strand
GGTCGTGATCACACGGACCAACGCGAGTACTAATTCCAACGAGGCTCCGCCTCAGACCGACGAGGGCATGCAGTCTGCCTGATTGTACCAGCCGTCGATCGGCGCAAATTGTCACCCCGGCGGACCCCGGATCGGAGTCCGGGGCAGGCGCCGGGGTCCAGCGTTCCGGGATGCCCCTGGATTCCGGCTGGAGTTTATCCCGATGAAAATCGGGACCGGAATGACGGACGAGGCCTGGCCGGGCAGGTGCCGGCTCCGGCCCGATGATCTGTCCGATGTACAAGACCTCCGGGTCCGGAACGGAGCGGCGGCTACTGGTGGGCTGACGGTGTCTTGAGTGACGGCGCGTTCAGCAGTGAGGCGAGAAGCCTTTCGAGCCCCGCGCTGATCATGCCGTTGGTCGTGACGAGGTCGCACCCGGCGGCCCGCGCCGCGGCCCGGCGCGCTTCGTCGGCGTGTCCGCAGAACCCAAGGAGGGGCACGGTCTGTGTCGCTGCGCCGGCTTTGACCCGCCGGATCGCGGCGACCGCGTCGAACCGGCGAGCCGCGAGGTTGAGGATCGCGGCGGCGGGGGAGGCGGCGAGCGCCGCGTGGAACGCGTCCCCCGTCCGGACGACGATCGGCCGGTACCCGAGCCGTTCCAGCGCCGCGGCGAGCCGGGCGGAGAAGAGCAGGTCGTCGCCGGCCACCACGACGGCCGGGCGGGCGGTCTGCGCTGTCGGGCCTGCCGCCGCGGAAAGCGCCGTGTGGGCCCGGGCGTCGACCCGGGGCGGAACTCTGCTCAGACCGGATACCCCATCGCCTGCAGCGAGAGCCGGCCGTCCTCGCTGAGCCGCTCGGGCGTCCAGGGCGGGTTCCACACCATCTCGACCTTGGCGTCCTCGATGCCCTCGATGCCGAGCAGCTTGGACTCGATCTCGCTGACGAGCTGCGGGCCCAGCGCGCACCCCACCGCCGTGAGCGTCATCTGGATGTTCACGACGCCCTCGACGATGGTGATGTCGTAGATCAGCCCGAGGTCCCAGATGTTGACCGGGATCTCCGGATCGAAGCACGTCTTCAACACGTCGATGACCTGATCGCGCGTGATCATGGGGCACCCTCCGTGCCGTTATTGTACCACATGACCGGACGTGGCCCCAGACGCGCGGTGGGCGCCTGGATCGGGTGCATCGGCCGCCCCTCCCCCGAGGTCGGCGTCGCGTTGCAGCCGGCCGGCTGCGGGGGGATGCGGATGCGCCGGCCGCGAACCAGAGCATTTGAGAGGCACGTTTTGGCTACGCGCGTTCTGGCTCACGCGCGCTTTGGTTCACGCCGTAGGCCCGGGCACAGGCAGTGCGGCGATGAGGAGGGCCGGCCGGTGAAAATCCGCGGAATACTGCTGGTGGTGCTCGTCGGCCTGCTGGTCGTCTTTCCCGCATTTGCCCGCTGGTACACCGAGTGGCTGTGGTTCGGCGAGGTCGGCTACCGCGCGGTCTTCTGGACGCCGGTCACCTCCGGCGCCGTGGTCGGCCTCGCGGGTGCGCTCAGCGTGTTCCTCATCCTCTACCTCAACGTCCGGCCGCTCCTCCGGCTGCGGCCTCTCCCGCGGATGATCGAGCTGCGGTCGGCGGGCGGGCGGGCCTACCGCCGGGTCGTGACCCGCCTGAGCGCGGCGCGCCTCGCCGCGCTCGCGGCCGGCGTCGTGAGCGTCCTCGCCGGAGCGGGGGCGGCGGGGTCGTGGCTCGTGTTCCAGGCGTACCTCCACCAGGTGCCGTTTGGCATCCGCGATCCCGTGTTCGGCCGGGACGTCGGGTTCTACGTCTTCACGCTCCCCACGTACCAGGCAGTCTACAACTGGCTGTTCCTGTGGGTGTTTGTCGCCTTGCTGATCGCCGCCGCGGGCTACTACCTCGACCTCGCGCCCCTGGCGATGCGCGGCGTGTGGGCGATTCCCGGGGGCGTCCGTGTGCACCTCACGATTCTGGCCGGGATCCTGCTGCTGCTCAAGGCGGCCGGGTTCTGGCTTGAGACCTACGGCCTCCTGTTCTCCCCGCACGGCGCCGTGTACGGGGCGGGGTACACGGACCTGCACGCTACCCTTCCGGTGCTGCGCGTGCTCGTCGTGCTCTCCGCCGCCTCCGGCGTGCTGCTGCTGGCCACGATCCGCACGCGGACGCTCCGGCCGGCGGTCGCGGCGCTGGTGGTCCTGATCGCCGTCTGGATCGGCGGCGCCGGCCTCTACCCGTCGTTCGTCCAGCAGGTGGAAGTAGCGCCGAACGAGCTGAGCCGGGAGGCGCCGTACATCCGGAGCGGCGTCGCGGCGACGCTGCACGCCTACAACCTCGATCAGGTGCAGGCGAAGGAGTTTCCGGCCACCGTCAGCCTGACACCGGCGCTCGTCAGCGCGAACCGCACGGTGCTCGACAACGTACGCCTCTGGGACTACCGGCCGCTGCTGCGGACCTACGCCCAGCTCCAGAGCCTGCGGCTGTACTACACGTTCACGAGCGTGGGGATCGACCGGTACCGGATCGGCGGTCGGGAGCAGCAGGTGATGCTCTCGGCGCGCGAACTCGACGTGGAGCGGTTGCCGGCCGAGGCCCGCACCTGGGTGAACGAGCACCTGGTCTTCACCCACGGCTACGGGCTGGTCATGACCCCGGTGAACCGGATCTCGGTCGAGGGGCTGCCTGAGTTCTACATCAAGGACATCCCGCCCCAGAGCCCGATCGGCCTCACCGTGGCCCGCCCCGAGCTGTACTACGGGTTGCTCGGCGCGCCGTACGTGATCGTGAACAGCCGTACGAAGGAGTTCGATTACCCGCAGGGCGACCAGAACGTCTACACGACCTATCAGGGGACGGGCGGGGTCTCCCTCGGCGCCCCGCTCGCCAAGCTCGCGTTCGCGTCACGGTTCGGGGCGATGTCTCTCGTGCTGAGCACCGACGTCACGCCGCAGAGCCGGATCATGTTTCACCGCACCATCCAGGAGCGGATCGCCCACATCGCGCCGTTCCTCACCCTGGACCGCGATCCCTACCTCGTGCTCGCTGACGGACGCCTGTACTGGATCGTGGACGCCTACACGACGAGCGCGGGCTACCCGTATTCGCGGCCGCTCGAAGGGCTCAACTACATCCGCAACTCCGTCAAGGTGGTTGTGGACGCCTATAACGGCACGACCCGGCTCTACCTCGTTGACCCGAGCGACCCCCTGGCGCAGACCTACGCACGGATCTTCCCCGGCCTGTTCCGGCCGCTCGCAGAGCTGCCGCCGGCGCTCGCCGCCCACCTGCGATATCCCGTGGACCTCTTCACGATCCAGGCCCGGGTCTATGCGACGTTCCACATGAAGGACCCCCGGGTGTTCTACAATCGCGAGGACATGTGGGCGGTGCCCAACGAGCTGTTCGCCGGCGCGCCGCAGCCGCTCGAGCCGTACTACGTCAACCTCCGGCTGGATCCGGCGGCCGGCGAGGAGTTCACGCTGATCCTGCCGTTTACGCCGTCGGGCAAGGACAACATGGTCGCCTGGATGGCCGGGCGCAGTGACGCGCCGTACTACGGCCGCCTGCTCGTCTACCGGTTCCCGAAGGACCGGACCGTGTTCGGGCCGATGCAGATCGAAGCGCGGATCAACCAGGACCCCGTGATCAGCAGCCAGCTGACGCTGTGGAACCAGCAGGGCTCTCAGGTGATCCGCGGCAACCTGCTCGTCGTGCCGATCGCCGACGCCCTCCTGTACATCGAGCCGCTGTACCTGCAGGCCGAGGGGAGCGCGCTCCCCGAGCTCAAGCGCGTGATCGTGTCGTACGGCTCGCGGATCGCGATGGAGCCGACGCTCGAGGAGGCGCTGGGGCGCATTTTCGGCACCCTGGCGCCGGGCCAGCCCGCGCCGGCGCTCGAGCCCGCGGCCGGCCCGCCGGTCTCGACACCCCCGGGAACCGCGCCCGGAGGCGCGCCCGCGGCGCCCGGAGCGTCCCGCGACCGCGTCGCGGCGCTCGTCGCCGAGGCGAACGCGCGCTACGCGCGCGCCCAGGCCGCCCTCCGTTCCGGGGACTTCGCGGCGTACGGCCGGGAGATCGACGCGCTGGGACGCGTGTTGAGCGAGCTCCGGCGAGCGACCGGCACGCCGTAACACCGGCCCGGACCCGCGGCGGCGGTCCCTCAGGCGGGCTCGAGATCCCGTCGCGCGGCCGTGTACTCCTCCGGCGTGTTCACGTTCACGAACGACCGCAGATCGGGGTCGAACCGGCGGAGCTCCGGCTCCTCCACTACCCGGACGCGCACGTCCGGCAGGAAGTCGGTGTTCCGCCCCTGCCGCTCCACGCACCGCCGGATCGGGTCCAGGCAGGCGGGGGTGTACACCGCGTGAAGGGGCTCGTACTCGCCGCCGTGCCGGGGGATCACCATGTCCGCGTCCCCGGCAAGCCCGGCCAGGTGCCGGACGAGCGCCGGGTTGAGAAACGGCATATCGCACGCGCAGACGAACGCCGGTTCGCCGGCGTGGACGACGCCGGTGTAAATGCCGACGAGCGACCGCCCGGGCGGCAAGGCGTCCGGGACGGTCGGAAGCCCGAGGTGCCGGTAGGTCTCGGGCGTGTTCGTGACCAGGAGCAGGCGATCCCCGCACGCCTCGCGGAGGCGCGCGACAACGAGCTCGATGAGGGTCGCTCCGCCGATCGGAAGAAACGCCTTGTCCCGGCTCATGCGCCGGCTGCGTCCCCCGGCCAGCACCACGCCCGTCATGGCGCCAGTATAACATGGCCCCCGATGGGCCCCCGGCGCCTCACGAGGGGGAGAGCGGCCTCTCGGCGAAGCGTCGGGGGAGCGGCGACGCGATCGGTAGAGGGGGGCGGCGGCGATGGACGACGTGGAGGCACGCAGGCTGCTCAAGCTGTTCGGCCTGCAGGTCACCCAGTTTATGGAGCGGCGGCGTGAGCTCAAGGATCTGGCCGCCACCGCAATCGAAGGGCAGGACCGAACGACCGTCGCCGCCGTGCTCGCCGCGCTGATGACGGAGACGTCCGAACTCCACCGCCGCTGGCTGGAGGTCACCAACCTGGTCCTGGAGGAGGAACGCGAGGGCTACAGCGAGATGGCGCGCCTCCTCGAGCAGGCCGGCCAGGCGGAGCTGCCGAGGGCTGACCGGCCTTGCCCCGGCTAACGGGCGGCCCGCGCTCACTCAAAGACCCGAGGGGCATCCAGCACGAACGCCGGCCAACTTCCAGAGACGCGGAAGCTCGACCCCGCCCGAGGAGGGTGCATCGTGGACGCGCTGCGCGCGCAGGTTGACCGAGAGGTGCCGACGGCGATCGAGGATCTCCGGCGGCTGGTCCGCATCCCGTCGGTCGCGGCCCAGCGGCAAGGGATCCCGGAGGCCGTCGAGGCCGTCGGCGACCTGCTGCGCGCCGCCGGCGGGCGGGTCACGGTGCTCGAGCACGAGGGCGCCAACCCGGTGGTCGCCGCGGAGTTCGAGGGCCGCTCGCCCCGGACGCTGCTGTTCTACAACCACTACGACGTGCAGCCCGCGGAGCCGCTCGAGGAGTGGACGGTCCCGCCGTTCGACGTGACGCAGCGTGACGGCCTCCTGCTCGGCCGGGGCGTCTCCGACAACAAAGGGGACCTCATGACCCGGATCGCGGCGCTGCGCGTCCTCCGGGCTGTCCGCGGCGGACTCCCGTGCCGCGTCAAGTTTGTGATCGAGGGCGAAGAAGAGATCGGGAGCGGGCACTTCGGCGCCGTGACGCGCGCCCACACGGACCTCCTCCGCGCGGACGCCTGCATCTGGGAGTACGGCGAGCGGGACCACCAGGAGCGGATGCACATCGTCTGCGGCATGAAGGGCCTGTGCTACCTGCAGCTCGAGGCCGCCACCGCGAAGGTCGACCTGCACTCCTCCTTCGGTGCGGTGATTGAGGGGGCGACGTTCCGCCTGGTCTGGGCCCTCAGCACGTTCAAGGATCAGGCCGGCCGCGTGCAGATCCTGGGGCACTACGACCCGGTCCGCCGGCCGACCCCCGCGGAAGAGGAGGCGATCCGGCAGATCCCGCCGGACGTGGTGCAGGGAGTGCAGCAGCAGGTCGGGGTTGGGCGCCTGATCGGCGGGGCGTGGGGCCCGGACGCCGTGCGCCAGTTGCTGTTCGCGCCGACGTGCACGATCTGCGGCATCTGGGGCGGCTACACCATGGAGGGCGCCAAAACCGTGCTCCCGCGTGTCGCCCGTGCCAAGATCGATTTCCGCCTCGTGCCCGACCAGGACCCCCACGAGGTCGCCCGGAGCGTCCGCCGGCACCTGGATGCGCACGGCTTCACGGACATCCAGATCACCGTGCTGGGGGCGGAGTTCCCCTGGCGCACCGACCTTGCCGACCCGTTCGTGCAGACCGTCCGGGCCGCCGTCGAGGACGCGACGGGGCGCGCGGTCCTGACCTATCCGACGTCGGCCGGCACCGGGCCGATGTACGACCTGGGGCCGGTGTTGGGGATTCCGCTCGTGAGCGTGGGGGGCGGCTACTGGAACGGCCGCGCCCACGCCCCCGACGAGAACGTCAGGCTGAGCGACTTCCGGGAGACAGTTGTGTTGATGGCGCACCTCCTGGAGCGGTTCGCCGGGGCTGCGTAGGGGTCACGGCGAGAGCCGTTCCGGGCTGGCCGTCACGTCCGCAAACACCGTGATTTGCGTCCCCGCCGGCAGCGACGGCGCGAGGGTGACGGGCGCGGCCTCCTCGATCGCATGCTTGAGGGTCGCCAGGCCGGCGGCATCCGGGATCCAGTCGGGGGGGAGGGACGTGACGAGGGACCCAAGCAGCCTCGCGAGGTACCCGCCGGCTGCCTCCATCTTGTCACGCGGCACAGGCGGGACCGGCGTGATCCGGACGGTCAGCTTGACGGGCGCCCGCCCCGTAGCCGGCGGCACCGTGACACGGATCACGAGGCCGGCAGACTCGTCGGGCTGCACGAATGGGCCCACAGGCGCGTGTCCCGGGGGCGTCAGCCCTCGAGGGCCAGGGAGCTGCACGTTGGGACCGATCCCGGCCGCGAGGATGACGGCCCCGAGCGCCAGCACGAATACCGCCGGCACGAGGACGGCCGCCCGGAGCCACGCACGCAGTCGCGCGGCTTTCATAATGGCTCGACGGTTCATCGCGCCCCGGCGGCTCCCCTGCCTGGGCGGCGGCCCGCGGCCGCGTCCCGCGGAGGAATCCATCTGATCCCCCCGGCGTTTGTTGCTATAATTGCAGGGCACGGCACGTCATCTTTCCCCTTGTTCCGTGCAGAGGGGATTCAGGGGACCAATGAGGAGGCGGCGATGCCGGTTCAGGTGGGACAGCAGGCCCCGGATGCGGCCCTGGTGAACAAGGACCGCAAGCAGGTCAAGATCAGCGAACTAGGCGGCAAGCCCGTGGTGCTCGCCTTCTTCCCGGCCGCGTTCACCGGAGTGTGCACGAAGGAGATGTGCCGATTCCGAGATGACCTGAGCCGGTTCAACTCCCTGAAGGCGCAGGTGATCGGAATCAGCGCGGACACGCCCTTCGTCCAGGCGGAGTTCGCCAGGCAGAACAACCTGACGTTCACGCTGCTCAGCGACTTCAACCACCAGGCGATGAAGGCGTACGGCGTCTACGACGGCAACTTCCTCGGGCTCCTGGACGGCATCGCCAAGCGGTCGGTGTTCGTCCTCGATAAGAACGGCAAGGTCGTCTACGCGTGGGTCTCCGACAACCCCGGCGTGGAGCCGCCGTACGACGAGGTGGAGGCTGCGGTCAGGAAGGTCGCCTAGCCCGATCCCGGCGCCCCGCCCCCGGGCGGGCGTACTGGCTCACGCGCGTACTGGCTCACGCCGTGGGCACGGCCCGGACGCCGTCCCGGACCGGGGAGGCGCAGGGGCAGCAGTTCCTGCTCGAGCCGGGACCGCGTCGCTCCGAGCCACGGCGGCAGCTCAAGCGCATCGCGCAGGCGTGCGGGCGGCTCGGCCGTGGTGAACCCGGTGGGTCGGTTGCGATCTCGAACACGGCGCCCCCGGTTCGCGTAAATCGCGTGCAAATAGATCGAGTGAACAGTCGGGCGGTCCAGCAACGGCGTGACCGTGCGGCCCAACGTGTCGCTGGGGACGCCCGGGTTGGTGAGAGGAGTCTGACGATGACACCCACAGTGCGGACGGTGTTGCCCAACGGCCTGGTCGTGCTGCTGCAGGAAATCCATACCGCCCCTGTCGCGACGTTTTGGGTGTGGTACCGGGTCGGCAGCCGCAACGAGGTGCCCGGCCTCACCGGCATCTCCCACTGGGTGGAGCACATGCTGTTCAAGGGCACGCCGACGCTCGGCAAGGGGGAGTTCCCGCGGCTCGTCAACCGGCACGGCGGCACCTGGAACGGGTTCACCTGGAAGGATTTCACGGCCTACTTCGAAACTCTGCCCGCCGCGCACATCGGGCTCGGCATCCGGATCGAGTCGGACCGGATGGTGAACACGCTGTTCGATCCGGCCGAGGTCGAGAGCGAGCGCACGGTGATCATCTCCGAGCGGGAGGGCGCGGAGAACAACCCCGAGTACGCCCTCTACGAAGAGGTCGAGGCCGCCGCGTACCGCGTGCACGCCTATCGCCACGCTGTGATTGGCTACAAGAGCGATCTGTGGGCGATGACGCGGGACGATCTCATCCGGCACTACCGCACCTACTACGTCCCCAACAACGCGGTCGTCGTCGCCGTGGGCGACTTCGACAGCCAGGCGCTGCTCGGACAGATCGGCGACGCGTTCGGGCCGATCCCCGCGGGGCCGACCCCGCCGCCGGTCCGCAGCGTCGAGCCGCCGCAGGAGGGCGAGCGCCGGGCCGTCCTGCGCCGGCCGGGCGGCGCCGTCCCGATCGTGCAGATGGGGTTCCACGCGCCCGCGGTGTCGCATCCGGACTTCTTCCCGCTCCTGCTGATCGACGGCGTGCTCTCCGGGTTCAAGGGCGCCGGCGTGTTCGGGGGCGAGGCGATCGGCGGGCGCAGCAGCCGCCTGTACCGCGCGCTCGTCGAGCGGGAACTCGCGGTCGACGCGGGCAGCGCGTTCCGCGCGGCGGTAGATCCGACGCTCATCGAGGTCGGGGCCAGCCTCCGTCCCGGCGTGGCGCCGGAGCGCGTCGAGGAGGCGATCCTCGCCGAGCTCCGCCGGATCAGCGAGGAGCCGGTCGGGGCCGAGGAGCTCGACAAGGTGCGGAAGCAGGCCCGCGCGCAGTGGGTGTACGCGGCCGACGGCGTCTCGCAGCAAGCCGTGCTGCTGGGGAGCATGGAGATCGTGGCGGGGAGCGAGTTCCTCGCGCACTTCTGGGACCGCCTCGCCGCGGTGACGCCGGAGGCGATGCAGGAGGTGGCGGCGCGCACGTTCAGCGACCGGAACCGGACGGTCGGCTGGTACTTCCCCGGCCGCGGCAGTGGTGAGGAGACGCCCAGCGCTGCGATGGCGTCCATTCACGGAACACACGCGGTGCGCCGCGGTGCGTGAGCCCGCCCGCCTGCCTCCCCCGGGGGGTCCCCGGAATCTCCCGGCCGGAGTCCGCGGGCCGGTCGTCCCGATCACCCCGGAGTCCGTCGTGCGCCGCCCGTTCGGCGCGGGCGCCGTCGCGCTGATCCGGGAGAATCACGCCAACCCCTCCGTGACGATCCGCGGGCACATCGACGCCGGTGCCCGGCACGACCCCACGGGCCGGGAAGGGCTCGCCCTGTTCACCGCATCGATGCTGACGCGCGGCACCGCCACGTACACGTCGGAGCGCCTGGCGCTCACGCTGGATTCCCTGGGCGCCAGCCTCAGCGTCGGCGCGGACACCGAAGGCGCGGCGTTCGGCGTGCGCTGCCTGGCCGAGGACGCGTCCCGCCTGCTGGACCTGGTGGCGGAGGTCCTTGTGCGGCCGACGTTCCCCCCCGACGAGATCGAGAAGCAGCGGGCGAAGATCGTCACGGGCATTCGCGAGGACCGGCACGACACGCGCGCCGCTGCCGAGAGGGCGTTTCGGGCTGCGGCGTATCCCGCCGGGCACCCGCACCACCGCACCCCCGAGGGGGAGGAGGAGGCCGTCACGGCGACCTCCCGGGACGACCTCGTCGCGTTCCACCGGGCGCGGTGGCGCCCCGAGCGATCGGTGGTCGTGATCGTTGGAGACGTGGGGGCGCCACGGATCCTCGAGCGCCTCGAAGCCGCCCTCAGCGGCTGGACCGGGACCGCGCCTCCCATGCCCCCGCCCGTGCCGGCCGCCGGCCCGGCCCCATCGGTGCAGCGGCGTACGGTCGCGATCCCGGGCAAGACCCAGGCCGATATCATGCTGGGTGTCCCCGGGTTCAGCCGCACCAGCCCCGATTACTACGCGGGCATGATGGCGGATCTGATCCTCGGCCGCCTCGGCCTGATGGGACGCCTCGGGGCCACGGTCCGGGACAAGGAGGGCCTGGCCTACTACGTGTACAGCCAGGCGCAGGCAGGCTTCCTGGCCGGGCCCTGGGCGGTCCGGGCCGGCGTCAACCCGCGGAACGTGGAGCGGGCGATCCAGGGAATCCTCAGAGAGATCGAGGGCGTGCAGCGCGAGCCCGTCCGCGACGGCGAGCTGCGCGACGCGCAGGAGTACCTGACCGGCTCGCTCGCGGTCCGGCTCGAGACCGACGCCGGGATCGCCCAGGCGCTGCTGGAGATCGAGCTGTTCGACCTGGGACTGGACTACCTGTTGCGGTATCCCGCCCTCATCCGCGGCGTCACGCCCGACGCGATCGGGGCGGCGGCGCGCCGCTACTTCACCCCCGACGGCTATACCGTCGCCACGGCGGTCCCGGCGTGACCCGGGCCGCGTTCGGCCTCAATGGCAACATCCCGGTCCGGCGCGCGGTCGAGTACGCCCGGTACGCCGAAGCCCAGGGCCTGGACTCCTGCTGGCTGCATGAGGCCTACTGGAATCGTGACGCCCTGACCTACCTGGTGGCGATCGCCGTCGGCACGCGCCGGCTGGGCCTCGGGGCGGGGTGCATCAATCCCTATACCCGGCATCCGGTCCTCATCGCGTCGTCCCTGGCCACCCTGGACGAGCTGAGCGACGGACGGGTGCTGATGGGGTTCGGCACCGGGTATCCCGCGCGCCTCGACGAACAGGGGATCCCGCATCCGCACCCCGCCGCCACGATGCGCGAGAGCATCGCCCTGATCCGCCGCCTCTGGCAGGGGGAGAAGGTGACGCACGCGGGCCGGGCGTTCTCGCTGACCAACGCGGCGATCACCGTCCGGCCGGCTCATCCGATCCCCGTGTACCTGGCCGGGTGGGGGCCGCGGATGCTGCGTCTGGCCGGCGAAGTCTGCGAGGGGTATCTGGCCCGCGCGGTGGAGTCGCCGGTCTCGTGCCGCCGCCTCATCGGCGACGTGCATGCCGCCGCGGAGGCGAGCGGGCGCGCCGCCGGCGGCGTGGACTTCGCCGCCTACATCCTCTGCGCGGTCGACCGCGACCGCGAGGCGGCCCGGTCGGCGATGCGGCGCGATCCGTTCGTCGTGTACCAGTTTGCGGTGATCCATGAGCGCGTCCTCGTGGAGAGCGGGGTGGATCCCGCGTTCAAGCGGCGGATCGGCGAAGCGTTCTGGCGTGGCGACCTCCCGGAGGCGTCGCGGCAGGTCGGCAGCGAGCTGCTCGATGCGTTTACGCTGGCCGGCACGCCAGACGACGTGCTCGATCGGCTCGCCGCGTACGCGGACGCGGGCGTCCGGCTGCCGATCCTGCAGCCTGTTTCGACCGAGGAGGCCGAAGTGCGCCGCGTGATCGACGTCGGCCACGAGTACCTCCGGGAGCGCCGGGTGATGGCATGACGCCCGGCGGGCCTGCGAGGACGATTGCGGTCATCGGCGGCACCGGCCATCAGGGGCTCGGCCTGGCCCTCCGGTGGACGGCGGCCGGGCTTCCGGTCGTGATCGGCTCGCGGTCTCGGGAGCGGGCCGAGGCCGCCGCGGCGGGCGTGCGCGACGCCGTCGCCCGGATCCGCCCGGGCGCCGGCGCGGCGGTCGACGGGAAAGAGAACCTCGAGGCGGCGCGGGCGGCCGGGCTTGTCGTGGTGACGGTCCCCGCGTCCGCCCACGCGGAGACGCTGGCCGCGATCGCGCCTGCGGTCTCCGGTAAGGTCGTCGTGGACGTCACGGTGCCGCTGGACAAGAACCCGTCGTACGCCGCGCAGCTCCCGGAAGGGTCGGCCGCGGAGGCCGCTCAGCGCGCGCTCGGGCCCGAGACGCGGGTCGTCGGCGCGTTCCACACGGTGCCGGCCTCCCTCTTGCAGGACCTGTCCCGGCCCGTCGAGGGCGACGTTCTGGTGTGCGGGGACGACGCCGCCGCCAAGGCGCGCGTGATCGAGCTGGCGCAGGCGTTCGGCGCGCGGGCGCTGGACGTCGGCGCGCTCCGGCAGACCCACACGCTCGAGCGGATGACGGCGTTGCTCATCGGCCTCGGGCGGAGGCTTCGCCGGCACGAGCTCAGCGTCCGCATCACCGGCTTGTGATCACGCCCGCCACGCTAACCGTCGTGGCGGGCGTCCCCGACGTCCGGCCCGGGATGTCGCTGCCCGACCTGCTCGTCGCGGCCCTCCGGGAGGCCGGGCCCCGGCCCGAGGCGGGCGACGTGCTCGTCGTCGCACAAAAGGTCATCAGCAAGGCCGAAGGCAGCGTGGTCGATCTGACCGGCGTCGCCCCCGGCGAGGACGCCCGGCGCCTCGGACGTGAGACCGGCAAGGATCCCCGCCTCGTCGAGATGATCCTCCGGGAGTCCCGGCAGGTCGTCCGCGTGCAGCAGGGCGTGCTGATCACCGAGCACCGGCTGGGATTCATCTGCGCGAACGCCGGTGTGGATCACAGCAACGTCGGCCTCGGTCCCGACGTGGTGAGCCTCCTGCCGCGCGATCCCGACGCGTCGGCGCGCGCGATCCGGGACGCTGTCCGTGCCGCGTTCGGCGCTGCGGTCGCGGTGATCATCAACGACAGCCACGGCCGCCCCCACCGGGAGGGCGCGGTGGGCGTCTGCATCGGCGCCGCGGGCCTCGAGCCGCTCCTCAACCTGGTCGGGCGGCCGGATCTGTACGGGTACACGCTGCGGACGTCCGTCGAGGCGGTGGCCGACGAGCTCGCGGCGGCGGCGACCCTGCTGCAGGGGCAGTGCGACGAGGGTACCCCGGCCGTGCTGATCCGCGGCATCCAGGTGCCCCCAGGCCAGGGCGGCGCGGCGCGGCTCCTCCGGGACCCCGGCCGCGATTTGTTTCGCTAGCCTCGAGCGACCAGATCCCATGTTCGGCATTGACAATGCCGTGAGTGGCCTCGCTGTTTCGAAGCGGGGGGGAAGGGTCGGCGTGGGTGAGCCGGAGAAGTGACCCCAGAAGGGAGGGCATCCATTGGAGTTCGGGTTCGCGCTGCCCCAGACAGGATCGGTCGCGTCGCCGGAGGCGATCGTATCAGCGGCGCTGACCGCCGAGCGGCTCGGCTACCGTACCGTGTGGGTGCTTGAGCGCCTCCTGCGGCCCCTGCACCCCCGTACGGCCGCCGGCGCTCCAGGCCGACCGATGCCCGAGGCGTACGCGGTCGCGTTCGATCCGATCGAGACGCTGACGTACGTCGCGGCCCGGACGGAGCGCATCCGGCTCGGCACGAGCATCATGGTGGTCCCGTTCCACGTCCCTGTGATGCTTGCCAAGCGGTTCGCCACCCTCGACCAGCTCAGCCGGGGCCGCGTGATCGCAGGCGTGGGGTTGGGGTGGTCGGAGGAGGAGTTCGCCACCGCCAACGTGCCGACGCGAGGCCGCGGCGCGAGACTCCCGGAGTTCGTGGCCGCGATGCGCGCCGCGTGGGGGCCGGACCCGGTCCGCTTCGAGGGCCGGTACTATCGCATCCCGGAGTCGCAGATCAACCCGAAGCCGGTCCAGCCCGGCGGGCCGCCCGTGATCATCGCCGCGCGGGAGCCCGCCGCGGTCGAGCGCGCCGCGCGCATCGGTGACGGCCTGCATCCGATCCCGACGGAGTGGGCGGCGTTCGAGCGGACCGTGACCCTGTTCCGGACGGTCGCGCGGGCCGCGCACCGGGATCCGGACCGGCTGGCGATCGTCGTCCGGACCAACACGACCATCGATCCCGCCCCGGCGCCGGAGCCCCGGGCGCCGCTCGCGGGCTCGCACGAGCAGGTCGTGGAGGATCTCCGGCGCCTGCGCGCCCTGGGCGTCACCGAGGTGTTCTTCGATATGAACCGGTTCGGGCTTCCCGTCGACGAGCAGTTCCGGCGCCTCGAGCGGCTACGGCCGGCTCTTGCCTGACCTCTGCATCTGCCGTATCGAGCGGGTGTTGACGGAGCGTGCCAGCGTACAGTACGCAACACCAGCCGACTGGACCTTCGAGGTCGGGTACCGGTGGTTCCAGAACAACACGGCAGGAAGTACCGTGCAGTGGTCAGGTCCCTTCTTCACGGTCGGGAAAAGGTCTTGACAATCCAAGCAGAGGAGATCAGAACGATCGAGTGGCATGGCCCGCGGGGTGTCAGGTGCCCTGGTAGGGGCTGAGCGTGTCCCGGAGGGCGTCGCCGAGGAAGTTGAAGCTCAGCACGGTCAGCAGAATTGCGATCCCGGGCCACAGGGCCAGGAGCGGCGACGCGAAGATGTAGCTCTGGGCGTGGCTGAGCATGTTGCCCCAGGAGGCCGTCGGCGGCTGTACGCCGACGCCCAGGTAGCTCAGCGTGGACTCCGCCAGGACGGCCTGGCCGACGCCGAGCGTGGAGGCGACGAGCATCGAGGGCATCGCCTGCGGTAGCACATGGCGCGTGACGATCCGCCACGCACCGGCGCCGAGCGACCGGGCCGCCGTCACGTATTCCAAGTGCACCGTCCGCAGCACCTCGCTCCGGACGATCCGGGCGGTCGCCATCCAGCTCGACAGGCTGATGACGAGCACGATGTTCACGACGGTCGAGCCGAGCGCCGCGAGCGCCGTCAGCAGGAGAAAGAACAGCGGGATCGCCAGCATCGCGTCCGTGAGGCGCATCGGCAGGGCGTCGAGCACGCCGCCGAAGTACCCGGCCACCGCCCCCACGATCGTCCCCACCCCCACCGAGACCAGCATCGAGACGACGCCGATCATGAGCGAGATCCGGGCGCCGTAGAGCAGGCGGGCGAACTCATCGCGGCCGTTCTGGTCCGTGCCCAGCCAGTGGCGCGCGGTCGGGGCCAGCAGCGTCTCGCCCAGGATGATCCGGTCCGGCGCGTAGGGCGTCACGGCAGTGGCGCAGGCCGCGGCCAGGCTGATCGCGATCAGGAAGGCGGCCGACACGACTGCCAGCGGATTCCGGCGGAGGCCGCGGAGCCTGGCAGGACGCCGGGGCTCCGTCGCCGCCGCCCAGGCGGCCGTGTATGTGCGCTCCCGCGCGGCGGCCCCGTCCACCGGCGCCTCGCTAGCCCAGTTCCACGCGGGGATCGAGGAGCACGTAGCTGAGATCGGTGAGCAGGTTGGTCGCCACGACAACCACCGAGACCGCGAGCGTGATCCCCATGATCAGCGGGAAGTCCCGCTGCAGCGCGGAGTCGACCGCCAGCTGTCCCATGCCGGGCCAGGCGAACACGCTCTCCGTGATCGCCACCCCGCCCACGAGGCGGGGGATCGCCAGCCCGACGACGGTTACGGTGGGGATGAGCGCGTTGCGCAGGCCGTGGTGGTAGATCACGGCCCGCCCGGACAGGCCCTTGGCGCGCGCCGTACGCAGGAAGTCGGCCCCGAGCACCTCGAGCATGCTCGACCGCGTGTAGCGCGCGATCTGCGCCAGGTTGGCCGTGGCCAGCACGATCGCCGGCAGGGCGAGATGCGCGAGCCGATCTCCGATCGACGGCGGCGCGCCCAGGGTGTACGCGCCGGAGGAGGGGAGGAGGCCGAGGCCGATCGAGAACGCGATGATCAGCATCAGGCCCAGCCAGAACACCGGCACTGCCATCCCGAAGAACGCCACCCCGGTCGCGAGATGGTCCACGAGCGAGTAGCGGCGCAGCGCCGAGGCGACGCCGATGAGGATCCCCACGATCACGGACAGGGCGAGTCCGGTCGCGACCAGCTCGAGCGTCGCGGGGAGGCGGTCCGCGATCAGCTGGCTGACGGGCAGCCCCTGCCCATAGGAGGTGCCGAGACGCCCGCGCAGGACATTGCCCAGCCAGCGGGCGTACTGGACCGGGAGGGGCTGATCGAGCCCGAGGCTCCGCTCCGCCGCCTTGATCTGCTCCCCGGTCATCTCGGGCGCAAGCAGGACGGCGGGCCCGCCCGGGGCCGCGTGGATCAGGCCGAACGTGAGCATGCTGACCAGGACGAGCAGGACGACCGACTGGGCCAGCCGGCTGACGATGTAGCGCTGCATCCGGTCCGCTCCTCGGGGCGCGTGCCTGGGCCTACGGCGTAGCCAGAACGCGCGTGCCTGGGCCTACGGCGTGAGCCAATACGCGAGTGGGCCAAGACATCGCTCACGGCGTCCGCAGGGTCCCGCGGGCGCTACCCCTCGACCCAGACCCGGTTGAGATACAGCAGCGCGTCGCGGTAGTCGGTCCGGGCCCACCCGCGTACCCGCTTGTTCAGGGCCTGGATCTCGCGCGGGTGATAGATGAAGTTGACCGGTTGATCCTCCGCCAGGATCGCGTAGAGCCTCTTGTAGATCGCGCGCCGCTTCTCGACATCGAAGGTGGAGAGCCCGTCCCGGAACAGCCGGTCCACCTCCGGGTTGGAGTAGCCCCACTCGTTCGTCGAACCTCCGGTCTGCCAGTAGGAATGCTGGTCCGGGGTCGCCGGCGTCACGTAGTAGAAGCAGACGGCCGAGAACTCGTGGGTGACCCGCTCGCGTGTCATGAAGTTGTTGAACTCGAGCGCCTGGAACTGCGCGTCGATGCCGACGTCCTTGAGGTTCTGCTGCACGATCAGGGACGTCTGCTCCCGCTCGGGCTGTCCCTGGTCGGTGAAGAAGGCGAAGCTGAACTTCCCGCCGTCCCTGGCCAGGACGCCGTCCGGGCCGGCCTTGAACCCGAACTCGTTCAGCATCTTCTTGGCCCGCTCAGGATCGTACTCGAATACCGGCGCGTCGTGAATGTACCAGCTCTTGAGCGCCGGCGGCAGCGGCCCGTTGCTGCGGTCGGCCTTGCCCTTCGTCACCTGCTGGATGATCCCCCGTGCGTTGATCGCGTGCGCCAGCGCCTGCCGGACGGTGCGCTCCCGGAACCACTTCCCGAGGCGCGGATCGTTGTGGTTGAAGCCGAGGAACCGGAAGTCCATGAGGCCGCGCTCGATCAGGTAGAGGTTCGGCGCTCCCTCAAGCGCCGGCAGCTGCGCGACGGTCGGAAACGCGATGTCGAGCTCGCCCGTCTTGACCTGGACGATCGTAGAGTTGAGGTCGCGTACCACCTTGTAGATGACCGAGTCGAGGTACGGCCGCCCTTCGTAGTACTGGTCGTTCGCGACGACCGTGAAGTGATCGCCCGTGATGTGCTCGCCGAACTTGAACGGCCCGGTCCCGACCGGCCGCCGGATGAACGTCTCCGGAAACTTGGTCCGGCTGAACTCCTGCCCCGCCAGGAGGTGCTTGGGCAGCATGAACGTGAGGTAGCACAGCAGCTCGACGAACGACGAGTAGGGCTGCTTCGTGACGACCCGGACCGTCGCCGAGTCCACGACCTCGATGCCGGCGACCGGCTCGAGGTTGCCCTGCAGGATACTGTTGACCTTGGGGTCGGCGTACAGTTCGAGCGAGAACTTGACGTCCTCGGCGGTGAACGGCTTCCCGTCGTGCCACGAGACGCCCTGGCGCAGATGGAACGTCCAGGTGCGGCCGTCCTTGGAGACCTCCCACCGCTCGGCCAGGTCCGGCTGCGGCGTCCAGTCGGCCGGGCTGTACCGCACCAGCCCGTTGAACAGCGATTTGTTGACCATCAGGTTCTGGATCTGCCCGATCGGCGGCCACGGGGTGATGTTGGCCGTGACCGGGATCTTGAAGGTGCCGCCGCGCTTCGGGTTGGGGGTGGGCTGCGCCGCCGGGGACGCCGTTGGGGAAGTGGCCAGCAGCGGACCGGCTCCCAGGGTGCCGGCCGCCAGTGCCCCAACTCCCAGCGTGCGCGGGACGAGACGGAGGAACTCGCGACGGCTGAGCTTTGAGTCCTTCGCGGACCGGGCACGGCGCATCGCCTGCTTCTTCATATGCGCTCCTCCAGGGAGGCATGTGTCTCTTCCGCGGGTTGCAGACCGGGCAGCGGCGCGACCGGCACCGCCAGCGGAATAGTCTGGTGGTGCACTGCGAGTGTGTTGTCGGGCCGGGGCAGAGATTCCTGCTGCGCCCGGAAGCCCGCCGCCCGAGAGGAGGCGTCCGGGGTCGCAGCGAACCTACCGGCCTGTCGTGCCCATTCAGATCCGGTTTCTCGGCAGCGGAGACGCGTTCGGGAGCGGCGGACGCCACCACACCTGCCTCCTGGTCACGACCGCGGCCGGGCAGTTCCTGCTCGACTGCGGGGCCTCCGCGATGACCGCGATCAACCGGTTCGGGGTGGACCCGAACGGGATCGGGATGATCCTGCTCACCCACCTCCACGGAGATCACTTCGGCGGCGTGCCGTTCTTCGTGCTGGACGCCCAGCTTCCGCGCAGGCGCACGCAGCCGCTCGTGATCGCGGGACCGCCGGGGACGGAAGAGCGGATCGCGCAGGCGATGGAAGTGCTGTATCCGGACTCGACCGCGATGGCGCTGCGCTTTCCGTTGGAGACGGTCGAGCTCCAGGTGGAGCGGCCCCACCGCCTCGGCGGGATCGCCGTCACCCCGTACCTGATGGAGCACCCCTGCGGCGCTCCGCCCTACGCCTACCGGATCGAGTGCGAGGGCAAGGTGTTCGCGTTCACCGGAGACACGGGGTGGACGGACGCGTTGCTCCCGGCCGCGCGCGGCGCCGACCTCCTGATCTCGGAGTGCAACATGTACAATCGGCCGATCCCGTTTCATCTGGACCTGCCGACGCTGCTGGCCCATCGGGAGGCGCTTCAGGCAAAGCGCCTCATCCTGACACACATGGGTCCGGAGATGCTGGCCCACCTCGACACGCTGCCGTGCGAGTACGCGGAGGACGGGAAGGTGATCACGCTCTAGTCGTTCGGAGTCCGCTCCGCCTGCTCCGGGGTTCCTCCCAGCCCAGCCGCGACGAACCTGGCCACCGCCCTGTCGAAATGCAGCTCCATCACCCTTCGAGCCACTTCCGGATCTCCCCGCGCCACCGCCGCGACAATCTCCTCGTGGCGAATCTGCAGTTGCTCGAACTCTGATGGGTCCGTCAACAGTTGCAGCCACTTGCGGATCACCTCCTTCATCGGCCCCCGAATCGATTCCACGAGGTGGCGCACCAGCGTGTTTCGAGCGGCTGCCGCGATCGCGAGGTGGAGCTGCATCGCCGAGTGGATCCGCGAGACAGCAACACGCTTGAAGCGCCTCTACACCGCCGCGATCTACGACATCATGGACGAGATGGGGCTGCCGAACCAGTGCATGGACCTCAGCATCAAACCGCTTGAGCCGCGCATGCGCGTCGCCGGACCTGCGTTCACGGTCATCGGAGGCCCCGATCCCGGCCGAGGGAAGAATGGCCCGTCAACCCCAAGCTCGACAACTATGCGATCTTCGAGGCAATGTATCCCGGCTGCGTCGTCGTGGTCGCGGCCGCCGGGGAGCGCCGTGCCGGACATTGGGGCGAGCTCATGAGCACCGCGGCCAAAGCCCGCGGCGCAACCGGCGTCGTGGTCGACGGGGGGACCCGTGACGGCCATCTGCTGTTGCAGATCAACGACTGGCCGGTCTTCCCGTCAGGCCCCCGCGGCGGAGTCTGGCCTCCCCGATTCAGCGCGTGCCCGCGGCGCCGACCTGCAGCACCGCCGCGCGAATGAACGCGTGACCTTCGACGAGGCGGCGCGCCGTTCGCGCATAGGCGGCACGGTGGACTCTGAAGGCCCCGGCCTCGCCGCGCACCTCGACGCGCACCGGCATGACGCCGCTGGGATGCCCGATGGCGCACCGCGCC
>JAPVSX010000058.1:0-4873 GCA_047519495.1 Armatimonadota bacterium | reverse complement strand
TTCTATTCGTACTGGATCACCGAGCAGGTCGCGGAGGGCTTCCACGGGGAGGAGGTGGCCGAGCACTTCGCCGAGGAGGCCAAGGACGAGCTGGGCCATGCCCGGAAGCTGGCCGCCCGCATCATGGAGCTTGGCGGCAATCCCGTGATCCACCCGAAGCAGTGGGAAGCCGGCGCCCACGCCCCGTGGACCGCCCCGCGGAAGGACTGGAGCGATGCGGACGGGATGCTGGAGGATCAGATCAAGGCCGAGCGGGATGCGATCGAGGCGTACAACCGCCTGGCCAAGATGACGTTCGGCAAGGACCCGGTGACGTACGCGCTTGCGACCGAGCTGCTGGCGGACGAGGTGGGACACGAGGAGTTTCTGGAGAACCTCCTCGGCCCGAAGAAGCGAAAGTGAGGCGCCCGGGAGGACCGGGTGCGGCCACCGGGGAATACTCGGCGCGATGGCTGCGACCGATCTTGTGGCAGCGCAGGGCGCGTCTCCCCGCGAGCTGCGTCTTCGCATGCGGCGAGGAGAGTGGCAGGCCCCCACCTCGGGGCTGGCCCCCGGCTACGCCCAGGCAAATCTGGTCGTCGTCCCGCGCTCGATCGCCTACGACTTCCTGGTCTTCTGCCAGCGCAACCCCAAGCCGTGTCCCCTGATCGACGTGACCGACCCGGGCAACCCTGCGCCGCCGATCGCCGCGCCGGGCGCGGACCTGCGCACCGACCTGCCGCGGTACCGCGTCTACCGCCACGGGAAGCTCGAGGCCGAGGAGACGGAGATCACCCGCTACTGGCACGACGACCTGGTCGCGTTCCTCCTGGGCTGCTCGTTCACGTTTGAGACGGCGATGGCGCGAGCCGGCCTTCCCGTCCGCCACATGGAGGACGGGCGCAACGTCTCCATGTATATCACGAACATCACCTGCCGGCCGGCCGGAAGCCTGCATGGCCCGATGGTCGTCAGCATGCGCCCGCTGCTTCCGCACGACGTCCCCCGGGCGGTGCTCGTCACCGGGCGGTATCCCCGGGCGCACGGAGCGCCGGTCCACGCGGGCGACCCCGCGGCGATCGGCGTTAGGGACCTGAGCCGTCCGGAGTTCGGCGATCCTCCCCGGATCAAGCCGGGAGAGGTGCCGGTGTTCTGGGCGTGCGGCGTGACGCCCCAGGCGGTGGCGATGGCCGCGAAGGTGGACCTGATGATCACACACGCGCCGGGGCACATGTTCATCACCGACCTGCTGGACGAGGATCTGGCGGCGGACTGAGAGGCGCTCGTGCGGGCTCCGCCGCAGTCCGGGGTCCAACAGGAGCCGCCGATCGGGGGGGTGAGGGGAGATGGCGCGGTACCGCGTGACGCGGCGCGAGTTGCTCAGGCTGGCCGGCGGGGCGGCGCTGGCCGCCGGGGGGTGGCGGGCCGGGCCGGCTGAGGCGCAGGCCGAGGAGATCAAGATCGGCGCGCTCTACCCGCTGAGCGGGCCGCTGGCCCTGATCGGCGCCGACATGAAGAAGGCCGTGGATCTCGCCGCGGAGATTGTGAACACTCCGCACCCGGAGCTCGCGCCCCTTACGCTGGCCGCAACGGCGGGGCTGCCCCAGTTGGGCGGGCGGAAGATCCGCCTGGTCTGGGCGGACGCCAAGGACCCGGCCACCGCGCGAGCGGAGGCCGAGCGGCTCATCGACCAGGAGAAGGTCGTCGCGCTGATGGGCTGCTATGCAAGCGCGTTCACCGCGACTGCCAGCCTGGCAACGGAGACCCGGGGCGTCCCGTTCCTGAATCCTGAATCCTCGTCGCCGACCCTGACCCAGCGGGGGTTCAAGTGGTTCTTCCGCACCGGCCCGCATGACGCGACGTTCACCACGATGTTCTACCAGATGTTCGCCGACCTCAAGAAGCGGGGGCGGCGGATCGACAGGTTCGCGATTCTCTCCGAGAACACCGAGTTCGGCGCTTCGGCCGCCAGGGTCGAGGAGGAGATGGGCCGGCAGCAGAGCTACCAGATTGTGGCCCGCGAGATGTACACGTCGCCGCCCGCGAGCCTGGATGCCGAGCTCACCCGCATCCGGGCCGCCAACCCCGACGTCCTGATCGCGAACGGCTATTTGATCGACGCCGTGACGACGATCAGGACGCTCAAGACGATGGGGTACTTCCCGCCCGGGATCGTCGTTCAGGACTCCGGGTACGTCGTGCCCGACTACCTGAAGCAGACGGGGAAGGACGGTTACTATGTCATCAGCCGCGCCTCGTGGGCGCTGGGCCTCGGCGTCCGCAAGCCGCTCGTGAAGAGGGTGAACGACCTGTACCGCAGCCGCTACAACGAGAACATGGACGAGACGAACGCCCGGAGCTTCACCGGCCTCCTCACGCTGGCCGACGCGATCAACCGGGCCGGCGGCACGAGCACGACCCAGATCCTCCAGGCGCTGCTCACGACCAACGTCCCCGCTTCGGATACGATCATGCCGTGGCAGGGGATCAAGTTCGACAAGGACGGCCAGAACATGTATGCGATCGGCGTGATGGTGCAGATTCTCGACGGCCAGTACAAAGTCGTCTGGCCGTTCGACCTCGCGGAGACGCCGATCGCCTGGCCGGCCCCGGCCTGGGACAAGCGCTGACCGCCGAACGCCTCCCCGCCGGGCGGGCGGCCCCGTTCGGCCCGCGCTGAGCCGGGGGCGTGGAGCTCCTCCTCACCGCCTCGGTCGACGGCCTCGTCATGGGGCTCGTCTACGCCCTTGTGTCCCTGGGCCTCGGCCTCATCTGGGGCGTCATGGACGTCATCAATTTCGCCCACGCCGAGTACATGATGCTGGCGATGTATGCGACCTTCTTCGCCGGCCAGTGGCTCCATCTCGGCCCGCTCGGGGCGTTCCCGTTCGTCGTGCTCCTCGGGTTCGGCGCCGGGGTGGCGACGTACGTGGTGCTGATCCGCCGCATCGTGGGCGCGTCGATGGTGACGCAGATCTTCGCGACGTTCGGCCTCCTGTTCTTCCTGCGGTATCTGGCGTTCGCGGTGTTCGGCCCCAACTTCCGCGGCATTACCTGGACGCTCGCCGGTGGCAGCGTCGAGATCGCCGGCGTCCCGGTCAGCACGGCTAAACTGATCGCCGGCATCGCCGCCCTCGCCACGTTCGCAGTCCTCCACGCCTTTCTCCAGCGCACCAAAGTGGGCAAGGCCCTCCAGGCGACCGCACAGAGCCCCACGGCCGCCCTCGCGCTCGGGATCGAGGTGGAGCGGATGTACATGCTGGCGTGGGGGCTCAGCATCGCCACGGCCGGCGTAGCGGGGGTGTTCCTGCTGCCGTTCTACCAGGTGAGCCCCACCGTCGGCGACGCGTTCCTGCTTATCACGTTCGCGAGCGTCGTGCTCGGCGGATTCGGCAGCCTGCTCGGGCCGCTCGTGGGGGGCGTCGCAATCGGCCTGATCGAGGGGATCGCCGGCACGATGATCTCGCCGACGTTCAAGCTGGTCTTCGTGTTCGCGGTGTTCCTGCTCGTCCTGTTCGTCCGGCCGAGCGGCCTCCTCGGCGGAGACCGGACGTGACGCGGCCCGCCGCAGCCGTATGGGGCGCGCTCGTTCTCCTGCCCGCGGTCGTCCACAACGCATACTTTCTGAACGGGATGGTCCTCGTCTTCATCTACGGCACCGCCGCCCAGGCGTGGAACCTCCTCGGCGGCTACGGCGGGCAGCTCTCGTTCGGGCACGCCGTGTTCTTCGGGATCGGCGCGTACACGAGCACCCTCCTGCTCTCTCTGGCGGAGGTGAGCCCGTGGATCGGGATGTGGGCCGGCGCGGCGCTCGCGACGCTGCTCTCGTTCGTCGTCGGCTATCCGACGTTCCGGCTCCGCCGCCACTACTTCGCGCTCGCCACGCTCGCGCTGGCGGAGATGGTCCGGATCCTGTTCCTCAACTGGCCGCTCGTGGGCGCGGCGGTCGGTCTGTATCTGCCGATCCGTCTGATGAACCGGCCCTGGGCGATGCTGTGGAACACGAAGCCGCCGTACTATTTCCTGGCCCTGGCGCTGCTCGGCCTCGCCTCCGGCCTGGTGGCGCTCACCGATCGGACACGGCTGGGTCTGTATCTGCGCACGATCGACCAGGACGAGGACGCGGCTGCGGCGCTCGGGATCCCCGGGCGCCGGTATAAGCTCCTTGCGATGGGGCTGAGCGCCGCCCTGACTGCGCTCGCCGGCACACTCTTCGCGCAGTATGTCCTGTACATCGATCCGTCGACGGTGCTGGACCCCTCGCGCTCGGTGCTGTTCGCGATCATGGCGCTCCTGGGCGGCCGGGGCACCGTGGCCGGCCCGGCGGCCGGCGCGGGGTTCCTGACCCTGCTGTCCCAGTACGCGGGAGGCACGCTCGGCGGGCTCGGCCGCGGCTACGACTACGTGGTGTACGGGCTCGCGATCATGTTCGTCGCGGTGTACGAGCCCCGCGGTCTCGCCGGGGTGATCGGGCGCGTTCGTCCACGGCCCCGGGGGATCCCGGCGTCTCCCCCGACCGCCGCGGGGCCCACGCCGTCGGGCCCGGCTCCCGGCGCCCCGCCTCACCCGCCGAACGGCGGCGCGGCTCACGCGTCACGGCCGCCACTTCTTGAAGTGGTGGCCCTCTCGAAGCGGTTCGGCGGGCTGGAGGCGCTCCGGGACGTGACCCTCACCGTCCGCCGCGGCGAGATCGTGGGCGTGCTGGGTCCGAATGGCGCCGGCAAGTCCACCCTCTTCGACTGCGTGACCGGGGTCCTCCGGCCCTCCGGAGGTGCCGTGGTGCTCCGGCACGATGGCGACGGCCGCGTCTTGACGGGGCGGGCGCCGTTCTGGATCGCGCAGCAGGGGCTGGCCCGGACGTTCCAGCTGATCCGCGTGTTCCCCGGTCTCACGG
>JAPVSX010000057.1:0-33510 GCA_047519495.1 Armatimonadota bacterium | reverse complement strand
GCCGATGCGCTTGGATGGGGCGATGCGGCGCGCGCCGCTTGACCCCCCTTTCCGTGCGCGATAAAATGAAGTGATGTTTCTGAACTGGAAGGGTCGTGAAGTCGAAAAGGCCATGAACGGCAAAGGCCGCAAGGGCAGGAAAGCCGTAAACGCAACGCGATGAACGCAAGGGCTATGAACGCACGGAAGGTATGAACGCACCGCAGGATCGAGACGCTGTCTGAGATCATCGGTCCGCACAGGACCGGGATGGAGGGTCTCACAGGCCGGCATTCGACGCAACAGTAAAAGGGGGTGACCACCACGAGCGCCTTATCCTATGTGCTCTGGGGCGTGATCGGGTTGGCGGTCTTCCTCCTTGGATACCTTCTGCGGAAGTTCGCCGGCGAGGCGAAGATCGGTACGGCCGAAGTGGCTGCCCGGCGCATCCTCGAAGAGGCCAGGGCCGCGGCGCACAGGGAGGCGGAGAGTAAGCAGCGAGAAGCGCTCCTGGAGGCCAAGGATGAGGCATTCCGCATCAAGCGGGACGCCGAAAAGGAGATTCGAGAGCAGCGGGCGGAGGTACAGCGCCTTGAGCGGCGGTCGGTGCAGCGGGAAGAGACCCTGGACCGCAAGCTGGAGGCGCTGGAGAAGCGGGATCAGGTCCTCGCACAGCGGGAGCAGGAGGTCGCCAAGGTCAGGGAGGAGGTCCAGGCGCTACACCAGGCCGAGCGTCTGGAGCTGGAACGGATCGGCAGCCTGACGACGGAGCAGGCCCGGCAGGAGCTGCTCCAGAAAACCGAAGTGGAAATTCGATACGAGGCCGCGCAGATGGCCCGCAAGATCGCGGCCGAGGCCCGAGAGGACGCCGAGCGGCGGGCCCGCGAGGTCATTGCACTGGCCATCCAGCGGTGCGCGGCGGACCACACCGCGGAGGTCACCGTGTCGGTGATCCCCCTGCCCAGCGAAGAGATGAAGGGGCGGATCATCGGCCGCGAAGGGCGCAACATCCGCGCGCTCGAGAGCCTGACCGGGGTCGATTTCATCATCGACGACACGCCCGAGGCGGTCACCCTCTCGTCGTTCGACCCGATCCGCCGGGAGATCGCGAAGATGGCCCTCGAGAAGCTTCTCGCCGACGGCCGGATCCACCCGGCCCGGATCGAGGAGATGGTCGAGAAGGCCCAGCGCGAGATCGACACCCGGATCCGGGAGGCGGGGGAGCGCGCGGCCTTCGAGGCCGGCGTGCACGGCCTGCATCCGGAGGAGCTCAAGCTCCTCGGCCGGCTCAACTTCCGGTTCAGCTACGGCCAGAACCTCCTGCAGCACTCAATCGAGGTGGCGCTCCTGGCCGGTCTGATGGCGACGCAGCTCGGGTCCGACCCGGAACTGGCCCGCCGGGCGGCGCTGCTGCACGACATCGGCAAGGCCCTGACCCACGAGGTCGAGGGCACCCACAGCGACATCGGGATGGATATCGCGCGGCGGTACCACGAGCCGCCGGAGGTCCTGAACGCGATCGCGTATCACCACGGTGACGCCGAGGCCACCTGCGTTGAGGCGATCCTGGTGGCGGCCGCAGACGCGATCTCGGCCTCCCGCCCGGGCGCGCGCAAGGAAACCGTCGAGATGTACGTGAAGCGGCTGGAGAACCTGGAGCGGATCGCGACCTCGTTCCCGGGTGTGGACCGCGCCTACGCGATTCAGGCCGGCCGCGAGATCCGCGTGCTGGTCAAGCCCCAGGAGATCGATGACCCGGCCGCGGCGCTGCTGGCCCGGGAGATGGCCAAGAAGATCGAGGGCGAGCTGGAGTATCCGGGTCAGATCAAGGTCACGGTGCTTCGCGAGACGCGCGCCATCGAGTACGCGAAGTAGGTGAACATTCTCTTCATCGGCGACGTGGTCGGCAAGCCGGGGCGGCGGACCGTGGCGCGGATGCTGCCGGCCCTGCGCCGGGAGCTCGCTGCGGACCTCGTCATCGCGAACGGCGAGAACTCGGCCGGCGGGTTCGGCATCACCCGGGAGACGTTCGGCGACCTCGTTGAGGCCGGCGTGGACGTGGTCACGGGCGGCAACCACACGTGGCAGGCACGCGAGATCTACACGCTCCTCGACAGCGAGCCCCGGCTGCTCCGGCCGGCAAACTACCCGCCCGGCGCGCCGGGGCGGGGCGCGGGCGTGTTCCGCCCCTCCGGCCGCGCCGGGGCCCCGGTGGGTGTCCTCAACGTGGAAGGGCGCGTGTTCATGCAGCCCCTCGACTCGCCGTTCCAGGTGGCGCGGGAGGAGGCGGAGCGCCTCCGCCGGGAGGCGTCCGTGATCGTTGTGGACATGCACGCCGAGGCGACGTCGGAGAAGATCGCCCTCGGCTGGTACCTCGACGGCCGGGTCTCCGCCGTCGTGGGGACGCACACGCACGTCCAGACCGCGGACGAGCGGATCCTGCCGGACGGGACCGCGTTCATCACCGACGCCGGCATGACCGGGCCCCGGGATTCGATCATCGGCATGGGCCGCGAGGAGGTCCTCCAGCGGTTCCTCACGCTGTTGCCCACGCGGTTCGATGTCGCCTCGGGCCCCGTGCAGCTGAACGCGGTCGTCCTGGAGGTGGACGAGGGGACCGGGCGGGCCCGGCGCATCCAGCGGATCAGCCGGATCGATGGGTAGCGCGGGAACCCGGCCCGTGCCTGGGCCTACGGCGTGAGCCAGGACGTCCCCGGGCGGGGCCAGCAGGATTCTCTGCGGGTCCCGCGAAGGTGGTGGATTCACCAGCCATCTCGCCCGGTCAGGGGCAGGCAGGCCGGGGTAGGGCAGGTGACCTACTTCGCCGAGGAGGCCCGTGCCGATGGATGTGCTCAAGGTGGCAGCCAAATCCAATCCGACGGCCGTCGCAGGCGCCCTGGCCGGGGTCGTTCGCGAAAAAGGCAGCGCGGAGCTGCAGGCGATCGGCGCGGCGGCGATCAACCAGGCGGTGAAGGCGGTCGCGATCGCGCGCGGCTACGTCGCGCCGAGCGGGCTCGATCTGGTGTGTGTCCCGGCGTTTGCAGACGTGCAGATCGACGGCGAGGACCGGACCGCGATCAAGCTCATCGTCTCCCCCAGGTAGGCGTCTTCGTTCTGCGGATCGACCTGCACACCCACAGCACCGCGTCGGACGGCCTGCTCGCCCCGGCGCGCCTCGTGCAGGCCGCGCGGGAGCATGGGGTGGGCACACTCGCCCTGACCGACCACGATACGACAGACGGTGTGGACGAGGCGCGCGCAGCCGGCCAGACCTACCGCGTCGACGTGATCCCGGGCGTCGAGATCAACACCGACGTGGGCGTGTACGAGGTGCACATCCTCGGATACCTCGTCGACCACACGCAGGCTGGGTTTCAGGCGTTTCTCCGGCGCATGCGCGCCGCGCGGCTCGAGCGCGCGGAGCGGATGGTCGAGAAGCTTGGGGCGCTCGGTGTGCGCGTGGAGTGGGCGCGCGTGCAGGCGATCGCGGCCGGCGCGGCGGTCGGACGGCCGCACATCGCCAGGGCGCTCGTCGAGGCGGGCCGGGTCGGGTCGCCGCAGGAGGCGTTCGAGCGGTTTCTCGGCCGGTCCGGGCCGGCGTACGTGCCCCGCCTCCATGTGTCACCCGAGGAGGCGGTCGCGGCGATCGCGGGCGTCGACGGGGTGCCGGTGCTGGCGCATCCCGGGTGGGCGGCGAGCGGCCCGGTCATCGAGCAGGTGCCGCGCCTCGTCGCGCATGGCCTGGCGGGGATCGAGGTGTACTATCCCGACCACACGCCCGCGATGGTGGAGGCGTACCTTGAGGTGGCGCGGCGGTTCGGGCTCGTCGCCACGGGCGGCACCGACTTTCACGGCGGCGGGCTCGCGACCCGTGTGCCGCTGGGGAGCGTTGCGGTGCCACCTGAGGTCGTGCCGGCGCTGCGGGCCCGGTGGGAGGCGCTGCGCGGACAGGCCGGCCGGCCGGTCTGCCTGCCCCCCACTGGGGGCCCCCCACAGGGCGGCCCCTCGGGGGGTCCTCTCAATAGGGAGGGGGAATCCCCGGTGCAGCCCGAGCGTCATTAATCACAGAGGTGCCGTGGAGGTCGTGTGATGCGCTGTCCGAAGTGTGGGGCCGAGAACCCCGAGGGGAAGATCCTGTGCCGTGCGTGCGGGACGCGGCTGCGTCCCACCGGCGCCGGCGGGGCAGCGGCGGCCGTCGCGCCCGAGAGCGATGAAGAGCTCGGGCGGAGGGTGTCCTACGACCTGATCCGCATCGTCTGGGTAATCGGCGTCGTGATCGCCGTCGGCCTCGGGCTCGGCCTGCTCCTCCGGTAAGGGGACAATGGGAGGCGGCGTCGAGCATCCGTCGTTCCGGCGGCTGCCGTCGGTCGAGCGGCTGCTTCAGCGGCTGGAAGCTGCAGGCGCGCTCGGCCGCCATCCCCGGCGCCTCGTCGTCGCGTGCGCGCGGGAGGCCGTGGAGCGGGCGCGCCGGCGGCTGCTGGAGGGCCGGACCGGTCCCGAGGAGGTCAGCGTTGAGGCGCTCCTGGCTGACACCGAGGCACTGCTGCGGGAACGGTCGGCGCCGAGCCTCGACCGCGCGGTCAACGCGACCGGCATCGTCGTCCACACCAACCTCGGCCGGGCGCCCCTGTGCGAGGCCGCGCGGCGGGCGGTCGCGGCGGTCGCCGGGTACGCGGTGCTCGAGATCGATCGCGCCACCGGGGCGCGCGGCTCCCGGCAGGCCCACATCGCGCCGCTCCTCCGTGAGCTGACCGGGGCCGAGGCCGCCGCGGCCGTCAATAACAACGCCGCCGCGGTGCTCCTGGCGCTCGCCGCGCTCGCCCGGGGCCGCGACGTGATCGTCTCGCGCGGGGAGCTCATCGAGATCGGCGGCAGCTTCCGGATGCCGGACGTGATGGCGGCGTCCGGCTGCCGCCTCGTCGAGGTCGGCACGACGAACAAGACCTACCTCGCCGACTACGAGGCCGCGCTGACTCCCGAGACCGCCCTCCTCGTCAAGGTACACCGCAGCAACTTCTCGATGCGCGGATTCGTGCACGAGGTGGGGCCGGCCGACCTGGCCGCGCTCGGGCGCCGGGCCGGTGTCCCGGTCCTGTACGATATGGGCAGCGGCGCGTTTGCCGACCTGACGGTCCGCGGTCTCCCGCCTGAGCCGACCGTGCAGGCCGCGGTGGCGTCCGGCGTGGATGTCGTCACGTTCAGCGGCGACAAGCTGCTCGGGGGGCCCCAGGCGGGGCTCCTGGTCGGGCGGGAGGCCGCGATCGCCCGCATCCGGGCGCATCCCCTCGCGCGCGCGGTGCGCCTCGACAAGCTGGGCCTCGCCGCGCTCGAGGCCACGCTTCGCGTGTATCGCGATCCGGAGGCGGCCTGGGAGGAGATCCCGGTCCTCCGGATGCTCGGCCGGCAGCCGGAGGTGCTCGAGCGCGCCGCCCGGGACCTGACCGCGCGGCTCGTTCCCCTCCTGGGGGACGCGGCGGCAGTCGAGGTCCGCCCCACCATCTCCGAGATGGGGGGCGGCGCGCTGCCGGGCGTCGAGCTGCCGTCCTGGGCGGTCGCGCTGCGGCCGCAGACGGACACGGTGGAGACCTGGGACCGCCGGCTGCGCCGCCACCGGCCGCCCGTGTTCGCGCGGATCGCAGATGACCGGCTGCTCCTCGACCTCCGCACGCTCGACCCGGAGGACATGGTCCCGCTCGCCGAGGCGCTCGCCACCGCGGCAGGCCGGTCCTCCGCCCCGCGGGAGGACCCCCTGAGGCCCCCCGGTGGGGGGCAGGCAGGCAGCCCGGCGGCACCCGCGTAGCACGAGCGGCTGCCTCATGGCGCGGCACGCGGTTCTGCCCGAGCCCGGCGGGCTTCGCTACGCCGTCGTCGGGACGGCCGGCCACATCGACCACGGCAAGAGCGCCCTCGTCCGGGCGCTTACCGGCATCGACCCCGACCGCCTCGAGGAAGAGAAACGGCGGGGCATGACGATCGACCTCGGGTTCGCTCACTTCGATCTGCCGAGCGGCCGGCGCGTCGGCCTGGTGGATGTGCCCGGACACGAACGGCTGATCAAGAACATGCTGGCCGGCGCCGCGGGCGTGGACCTCGTCCTGCTGGTGATCGCCGCGGACGAGGGCGTGATGCCGCAGACCCGCGAGCACCTCGACATCCTCCGGTTCCTCCAGGTGCGCCGCGGCATCGTCGTGCTGAACAAGGTGGATCTCGTGGGCGATCCCGAGTGGCTCGCGATGGTGCGGGAGGACATCACCGCCCTCTGCGCGGGGACATTCCTCGAGGGCGCACCGATCGTGCCGGTCTCGGCCCGCACCGGCGCGGGGATTCCCGACCTCGTCGCCGCGATGGAGCAGACCCTCCGGGCGCTCCCGTCACGCGACGCGGACGCGCCGGCGCGGCTCCCCGTAGACCGGAGCTTCACGATGACCGGGTTCGGCACGGTCGTCACGGGAACGCTGTGGACCGGTCGCATCCGGACGGGCGACGTGCTGGAGCTCCTCCCGCCCGGGCGCGAGGTCCGGGTCCGCCAGGTCCAAAGCCATAGCGTCGTGGTCGACGAGGCGCACGCCGGCCAGCGCGTGGCGCTGAACCTGGCCGGGGTCTCTAAGGACGAGGTGGTGCGCGGCCACGTGCTGGCCGCTCCAGGCAGCTTCCGGCCGTCGCGGGTGCTCGACGTGCGGCTGCGCCTGCTCCCGGCCGCCCCGGCGCTGTTGCACCACGGCCGGATCCGCCTGTATGCCGGGGCCGACGAAGTCATCGGGCGCGTGCGGCTGCTCGACCGGGACCGGCTGGACCCCGGCGAGACGGCCGTCGCGCAGCTGCGGCTCGAGCGCCCGACCGTGGCGGTGCGCGGCGACCCGTTCGTGCTGCGGCGGTACTCGCCGATGGCGACGCTGGGGGGAGGGGAGATCATCGCGGCGGAGGCGCCGCTCCGGCGTCGGGGCGCTGCGGCCGTCGAGGCCGTCGCCGCGCAGGAGACGTCGGGGCTCGATGCGCAGGTGGCCGGCGCGCTGCGCCGCGCGGGTGCCCACGGCGCGACCATCGAAGCGCTCGCCCAGGGGCTCGGCCTGACCCGGGAGCGCGCGGCCGCGGAGGTCACGGCGCTCGGGAAGGCCGGGCGCGTGATTCAGATCCGCGGCCGGCTGTTTGCCGGGGAGGCCGCCGGGCGAATCCGGGGCGAGGTGCTCCGGACGCTGGCCGCGCACCACACCGCGGCCGCGTGGCGCGCCGGGATGCCCCGGGACGACCTCAAGAGCCGGGCGTTTGCCGCGGGCGACGACCGCCTGTACAGCCACGTGCTCGATGGGCTCGCCGCGGAGGCAAAGATCGTCGTCGAGGGCGCGCTCGTGCGGGCCGCCGGGTTTGCGCCCGTCCGGACGCCCGGGGATGAGGCGGCGGCCCGGGCGATCGAGGACGCGTACCGGCGCGGCGGGTTCGCGCCGCCCGCCCGGGAAGATGCGCTCGCCCGCCTGCCGGACCGCGCCGCGGGCGAGCGGATGTATCAGACCCTGCTCGACGCCGGCGTGCTCGTCGACGTCGGCGGCGATGTCGTCTTCCACCGCGACGTGCTGGCGGAGATCGAGGCCCGGGTCGTGGCCCACATCGCCCAGCACGGCGACATCACGGTCGCCGCGCTGCGGGACCAGCTCGGCAGCAGCCGGAAGTTCACCATGAGTGTGCTCGAGTACTTCGACGCGCACCACCTCACCCGCCGGGCCGGAGACAAGCGCGTCCTGGTCCGCCCCCCGGCTCGGCCATAGCACCACACCCCGTACGTCGTTGCGGGGGACCCGTCAGCCTCCTCAGTCATCAGCGGGCGTCGCCAATGACCACGTCGAATGACCGGGCATAGTCTCGGCGCCTTTTCAGAACGACGCACCGGGGCTCGTGCCGTTGTGCGCATGTGGGCTGAAGGGAGGACAATGATGGCACCGGAGAAGGCCCTCACGAAGATGCGGCTCCACCGGCGCCGGGACGGCCAGCAGTGGATCCTCGACTGGCTCGTCAAGACGACCGGCCGCGTCCAGAACTTCGCGAACGACGAGCGTACGGTCCCCGAGGACGTGAAGAGCTACCGGATGATCCCGCGGGTCCTGTACAAGGTGGCCCGGCACCAGGAGGGCCTCGCGCGCGCCGCCCAGGCGCGCGGCCACGTGGAGACCGCGGCCGCGCTGTTCTGGCAGGCCAGCCAGACCTACCGGGAGGCCCAGCACGCGATCTTCGAGGACGACCATCCGGAGAAGATCTTCCTGTACGAGCAGTGCGTCGCGTGCTACGATGCCGCCGTCGCACTCGCCCGGGCGCCGGTCGAGCGCGTGGAGGTGCCGTGGGAGGGCGCCCAGATCGCGGCGCTCTTTCACCGCGCGCCGGCCCCAGGCCCCGCGCCGGCGATCCTGTTCATCCCGGGCATGGACATGACGAAGGAAGCTGCGCCCTCGCCCCTGCAGACCATCTTCGCCCGGCGGGGGATGCACGTGCTCGCGATCGACGGGCCGGGGCAGGGCCAGAGCAACTTCCGCAAGATCCGCGTCACGGCCGACAACTACGAGCGGGCCGCCAAAGCCGCGATCGACTGGCTGGCCGTCCGGCCCGAGGTCGACCGCGCGCGCATCGGCGTGTGCGGCACGAGCTTCGGCTCCCACTGGGGCCCGCGCCTCGCCGCGATCGACCCCCGCGTCGCCGCGCTCGCGACGACCCATGCCGTCCACGGCAGCAAGCGGGCGATCTTCGAAGAGGCGTCGCCCCGGTTCAAGCAGATGTTCATGTATATGGCCGGCCTGGACGACGAGGGCGCGTTCGACCGGCTGGCGGAGGCGATGAGCGACGACGAGCACGCCCGGCGCGTGCGGTGCCCGACCCTGCTCGTGGCGGGCGAGTACGACCCGCTCTGCCATCTCGAGGACGTTCTGGCCTTCTACGCCAGGCTCGCGGGTCCCAAGGAGCTCTGGGTGTTCGAGAACGAGTTCCACCGGGTGTCGGGCCGGGAGGGGATCGGCGGGCTCGAGATCTACCCGTTCCTCGCGGACTGGCTGCGCGACGCCCTCGGCGGACGGATCGAGCCGGGCCACAACAAGGTCGTCCTCGTCCCCCAAAAGTCCGGCCTGGGGCCGTATGGCGACGCGGGCCGGCCGCTCACGATCCCGGGCCGGATGGGGTAAGGGGGCGAACGCTCGGATCCTGACGGCCTCCCGGATCCCGCGGGGAGAGGCTCTCCGGACGATGGGAGGGAACATACCACTCGTGTCATGCGGCTCTTGTGAATTCGCGGACGTCAGACTCGCGCGGATCCGAGGGCGGACCCGGGCGCGCGCCTAAGAGGACGCCTAAGAGGGGAGACCTGAGAGGGGAGAAGAGAATGCGGACCAAGCCTCGCCTCCTTCGTATCCTGTATGCATTCTGTGCGGGCGCGGCGCTGCTGGCCCTGGGGCGGCCGGCGGCGCCGACGTTCGGCCAGGCACGCGACACCCTGACGATCGCGCTGCCGATCGAGATTCCCACGCCCGACGCCCACAAGGCGACGGGGCTCCCGGCGATCGCGCTGGACGCACAGATCGGGGATTCCCTCGTTGTGCTGGACCAGGCCGGCGCCGTCAAGCCCTGGCTGGCGGAGTCCTGGACGGGGGAAGACGGCGGCCGGTCGCTCGTGTTCAAGATCCGGGACAACGCGAAGATGCACGACGGGCGCACGCTCACCGCGGACGACGTCGTCTTCAGCATCGAACGGTTCCGCCGGGTATCGATCGGCCGGTCGGTCCTGGCGGTCGTGGAGAGCGTCACGGCGCTGCCGGGCAACAGGGTCAAGGTAACGACCCGGGCGCCGTTCGCGCCGCTGTTGCGGACGTTCACGTACCAGACGATCACCGTGTACAGCAAGGCCGCGGTCGAGCGGGCCGGCGACGACGAGTTCTCCAGGCACCCGATCGGGCCGGGACCGTATAAGTTCGCCAGGCTGGTGCGCGGCGACCGGATGGACCTCGAGGCATTCGACCAGTACTGGGCCGGGAAACCGAAGATCCGGCGGATCGCCGTGCGGTACATCCCCGACATCACGGCTCGCGTGGCCGCGCTCGAAGCCGGGGACGTCCAGGTGATCCACGACTTCACGCCGCAGGACGCCCAGCGCATCCGCCGCAACCCGGCCCTCGTCTTTATCGACCCGCCCTCGGCCGGATTCATCCGGTTCAACATGAACACCCAGCGGCCCCCCTTCAACGACGTGCGCGTGCGCCGTGCGGTGGCCTACGCGATCGACCGGGACGCGATCGTGCGGGAGATCTTCCAGGGACTTGCGAAAGAGGCGCACTCCCTCGTGCCCGCGAACGCGACGGGCTACGTGGACACCTACGACATCTACCGGTATAGCCCGGGTGCGGCGCGGCGGCTGCTCGGGGAGGCCGGCGTCCCGAACCTTGCGTTTACGTTCGCGTACGGCGCGGGGCGCTACCTCATGGACAAGGAGGTCGTCGAGGCCGTCCAGGCGCAGTTCGCCAAGGTCGGCGTGACGATGCGGATCACCCCGATGGAGTGGGGCCAGTTCTCCGCGATGATCCGCCTGCCCGTCGAGCGGAACCCAAGCCAGATGACGTTCACCTGGTGGCGGACCGTGAACGCGGACGCCGACAGCGCGATCGGGATCTTCAGCAAGGCCGAGCTGCCGCCGGCCGGCAACAACGTCCCGCTCTACGCGAGCGACGCCTTCGACCGCCTCTACGCGGCGCAGGAGGTCGAGACGAACCCCGACAGGCGCCGCGCCCTGATCCGGGAGATCCAGCAGCTCCTGATGAACGACCTCCCGGCGATCCCGATGTACCAGCAGCCGATCTTTTGGGCGACGCGCAAGAACGTGGTCGGGTTCGGCCCGAAGGTCACCTCGATCTCGACCGTCTGGCCCCTGTACGATGTGGAGATCCGGTAGCCGCGCGGGGCGTGCGTGCGGTCGCGCCCGGCGGCCCGCCGCCGGGGGCCGGTGAAGCCATACCTGGCCCGGCGCGCGCTGCTGGCGGTGCCGAGCCTGCTGGCGGTGACGCTGCTGATCTTCCTCGCCGTGCGGGCCGTGCCGGGCGACCCGGCCGTGCTCCTCGCGGGCGACTTCGCGACGCCTGAGACCGTCGCCGGCATCCGGGCGAAGTGGGGCCTCGACCGGCCCCTCGTGGTGCAGTACAGTGTGTTCCTCGCCCACCTGCTGCGCGGCGACCTGGGCCGGTCGATCGTAAGCGAGGCCCCGGTGCTCGACGAGATCCTCCAGCGGTTCCGCGTGACGCTCGCGCTCGCCGCCGCGGGCCTGCTGGTGGCGCTGCTGATCGGCCTGTCCGCCGGGCTGGTGGGGGCGACCCGCCCCTACACGGCGTGGGACTACGGCAGCATGATCGTCGCGATGCTCGGGATCTCCACGCCGATCTTCTGGTCCGGCGTGCTGCTGATCCTGCTGTTTGCCGTCACCCTGGGCTGGCTGCCGAGCGAGGGGGTCGAGTCGTGGCGCAGCTACGTCCTCCCGGCGCTCAGCCTGGGCTTCTTCGCGGCCGGGATCATCGCCCGGCAGACGCGCTCGGCGATGCTCGACGTCCTCCGCCAGGACTACGTCCGCACGGCGCGCGCCAAGGGCCTGCCTGCGCCGCGGGTCGTGCTCCGGCACGCGCTGCGGAACGCGCTCGTCTCCGTCGTCACGATCGTGGGCCTGGAGTTCGGGCGGATGCTGGGGGGCGCGATCGTCACGGAGACGGTGTTCAGCCTGCCGGGGCTGGGCAGCTTCCTGATCACGTCGATCGGGAAGCGCGACTATCCGGTGGTCCAGGGAATCGTCCTCTGGCTCGCGGTGGTGTTCGTCGCGCTGAACATGCTTGTGGACACCGGCTACGCCGCCCTGGACCCACGGATCCGGCATGCGTGAGGGAAGCGGGGTAGGGGTCGCCGCGGCGCCGCGGGAGCGCCTGCCCGCGGCGCGGGTCACGGGATCCCTCGCGTGGCGCCGCTTCCGCAGGCACCACGGATCCCAGGCCGGCTTCGCGGTCGTCCTGCTGTTCGGCCTCCTCGCGGTCCTCGCCCCGGTCCTGGCGCCGTACGGCGCGACGGACGCCGACCTGTCCCGCCGTCTGCTCCCGCCGACCCGGGCCCACTGGCTCGGCACGGACCAGCAGGGGCGCGACCTGCTCTCACGGGTCATGTACGGCGGGCGCGTCTCCCTCGTGATCGGCGTGATCGCCGTCGGCGTGGCGGCGGCGATCGGCGTCCCGGCCGGCGCGGTCGCGGGCTTCCGGGGCGGCTGGCTCGGCCAGGGGGTGATGATGCTTGTCGACATCCTGCTGTCGTTCCCGGCGATCCTGATCGCGATCGTGATCGTCGCCCTGTTCGGTCCGGGGATCCGCAACGCGATGATCGCGATCGGGGTCGCGCAGATGCCGGTCTACGCGCGGCTGACCCGCGGGGAGGTCCTCCGCGTGCGGGCCGAGGCGTTCGTCGAGGCCGCACGGGCGGTCGGCGTCCCCTCGAGGCGGATTCTGCTGCGGCACGTGCTTCCAAACGCTGTGGCGCCGCTCGTCGTCCAGTCCACGCTGAACCTGGCCGGCGCGATCCTCTCGGCGGCCTACCTGGGGTTTCTCGGGCTCGGGGCGCAGCCCCCGACGCCGGAGTGGGGCGCGATGCTGTCGGACGCCCGCACGTATCTGCGCACCGCGCCGTTCGTCTCGATCTATCCCGGCCTCGCCGTGATGCTGGTCGTCATGGGCTTCAACCTGTTCGGGGATGGCCTGCGGGATGCATTGGATCCCCGGGCGACGGTCCGATGACGCCACCGGGCGGTGGCGGGGGCCCTGAGTGGCTCTAAGAGGAGGCGAGAGCTATGGCATTGCCCCCTGAGGTCGCCGGCGCGATCGCGCTGGAGCGGAGCGCCTACCTCCAGGTCGACATGCAGCGGCGGCACGTTGATCCAGGCGTCGGGTATCACCTGATCGATCCGGCGAGGAACGCCGGGGTGGTCGCCGCGGCCCGATCGGCCCTCGAGGCCGCGCGCGCGGCCGGCCTGCCGGTCGTCCACGTCGCGACGCACTCGCGGCGCCCGTCCCCGTGGGGGTTCGCCGACCACCGCAACCCGTTCTGGCAGTATCAGACCGGCCGGATCATCCCCGGCATGGGGAAGCCCCGCCAGAGCGGGAAGAACGTCGAGGGCTCCGTCTACGCCGAGATCCTGCCGGCGCTCGCCCCTCAGCGCGACGAGCCCGTCGTGATCAAGCGGCGGTACAGCGGGTTCTATGGGACCGACCTCGACACCGTCCTCAGGGGGCTGCGGGCCGAGACCCTCTTCGTCTGCGGCGTGAACACCAACAACTGCGTGCTCGCGACCGTGTACGACGCGTTCAGCCGCGACTACCGGATTGTGGTCCTCGCGGACGCGTGCGGCTCGATGAACGGGGAGGAGTACCACCGCTACGCGCTCATGGAGATCGAAGCCGCGCTCGGGTTCACGATGACGGCCGCGGAGTTCGCGGCGTTTGTGGCCGCTCGAAGCAGGGCGGCGTTTCGTCCCGCGGGGTCGTGACCTAACGGATGCGGGCGCCGTCGAGGCGGCGGCGCCCTGACCTCGAGCCCGCGGGGCACCGAGCGAAGGACCCGCGCGGGAGCGCCAGGCAGGGACATGACGGAGGATCGCGGAAGTGTGCAATCCCGGTGTCGATCACCCGATAGCCTGCTTCTGAGCTTTCTGACGCGGAACCCGGCCGGGTGTGTTTGAGGCGCGGGGGCCGGCCGGCCCTGCGGCGCGCTGCGGCTGCGTTCGGTGGACTCGAGAGGGGGTGCTCGTGGAGACCTGGAGCCATGCGCTCGCCCAGGCGTTGAAGGCAAACGGCGTCCGGATGATCACCTACGTCCCGGACGAGGTGACCGGGCATTTGCTCGATCAGATGCAGGCTGACCCGGAGTGCACCGTCGTGTGCGCCACGCGCGAAGAGGAAGCCGTGGCCGTGCTCGCCGGCGCCTACCTCGGGGGGAAGCGGGGGGCCATCGTGCTGCAGGGGAGCGGCCTCGGGAACTCCCTCAACGCGCTCGGCTCGCTCGTGCTGGCCTATCAGATCCCGATGCTCCTGATCATCAGCGAGCGTGGGCGGCTCGGCGAGTTCAACCCCGCGCAGGTTCCGTTCGGCCGGGCGATGCCCCGGATCCTCGACGCCCTGGGGATCCAGCTGTTCGCGCTCCATCCCGTTGAATGCATCGGCGAGATCGTCACCGGAGCGTGCGAGCTGGCGTTCCATGGCCTGGCGCCCGTCGCGCTCGCGCTGCCCACGCTGATGACGGGAGGGAAGACGCTGCGATGAATCGGCTTGAGGCGATCCGGCGCGTGCTTCCGCTGCTCAAGGGCATCCCCGTGATTTCCAACCTCGGACGGAACACCTACGATCTCTACGCGGCGGGCGACCGCCCCGAGAACTTCTACACGTGGGGATCGATGGGCGCCGCGTCCTCGATCGGGCTGGGCCTCGCCCTCGCCCGGCCCGCGCTGCGGGTCGTGGTGCTGGACGGCGACGGCTCGCTCCTGATGAACCTGGGATCCCTCGCTACGATCGCCGCCCGGCGGCCGGCAAACCTGGTCGAGGTCGTGTTCGACAACGGGAGCTACGAGACCACCGGCGGCCAGCCCACGCACACGACGCGCGGCGTCGACTTGGCAGCGATCGCGCGCGGCGCCGGGATCCCGCGCATCGCGGAGGCCGGCGAGCCGGACGAGTTCGCCGCCGTGATCGCGCGCGCCCTCCGCGAGGACGGCCCGTGGTTCGTGCTGGCGCGTGTCGAGCAGGGAACGCTGGGGACCCGGGTACCCCGGCGGCCCGTCTACCTGAAGGATCGCTTCATGCAGGCGATCGGCGTCACGGCCAACCCGTAGCCCCGGCCGGCCGCCTGGCTGAATCACAGGCGGAAATTCCGGGAGACTACGGCGGATCCCGGGGGGTGTGTGGGAGATGGGATCGGACGCGAGGGGTAACCTGAACCGGCGCGAGTTCCTGCGGGCGGCCGGGCTACTGGGTGCCGGCGCGGTGGCGACGGCGATGCTTCCGCAAGCCGGGCTGGCCGCGACGCAGAAGCGCGTTCGGCGATTCGATCATGACGGCGAGGAGGCATCCGATGAGCGGTGCAAGGCGTCTTCGTGAGCTGCTGGGCAAGCCCGGGCCGATTCTCGCGCCCGGCGTCTACGACTGCATCTCGGCCAAAACCGCCGAGCGCGCGGGATTCCCCGCCGCGTTCATCAGCGGGGCCGCGGTGACCGCGAGCGTGCTGGGGTACCCTGATGTCGGGCTCCAGGCGATGCCGGAGATCCTCGGCCAGTCGCGGAACATCGCGCGGGCCGTCGGCATCCCGGTGCTCGTCGACGTCGATACCGGGTACGGCAACGCGCTCAACGTCATGCGGACGGTGCGGGAGTTCGAGGCCGCTGGCCTGGCGGGGATCTTCTTCGAGGACCAGACGTTTCCCAAGCGCTGCGGGCACTTCGAGGGGAAGAAGGTCATCCCGCCCGAGGAGATGGTCGTTAAGATCAGGGCCGCGTGCGAGGCGCGCCGGAGCGATGATTTTGTGATCATCGCGCGTACCGACTCGCGGGCGCTGCTGGGCCTCGACGACGCGATCGCGCGGAGCCAGCGCTACGTGGAGGCCGGCGCCGACATCATCTTCGTCGAGGCGATGCTGAGCGTCGAGGAGATGCGGCGCGTCGCGCAGGCGGTCAAGGCCCCGCTCCAGGCCAACCTGGGCGAGGGCGGGAAGACGCCCATGGTGCACTTCAAGGAGCTCCACGAGCTTGGGTTCAAGCTGATCTCCTATTCGGGCACGCTGCAGCGGACGGCGATCCGGGCGATGCAGGACGTTCTCGAGGTGCTGAAGCGCGAGGGCACGACCAACTCGGTCTACCCCGAAAAGATCTGCAACCTGGCCGAGCGGAGCGAGCTGCTGGGGTTGGAGCAGTTCTACGAGCTGGAGGAGCGGCTGTACGGGCCGATCCTGGACACGGAGGGGAGCTGGCGCCGTGAGCTCCAGGAGCGGTCCAAGGCGCACGCCGGCGGAGCCCGGCTGCCGCGGATCTGAGCCGCGATGAGCTACCGGATCGCGCTGGCGGCGGGTGACGGGATCGGCTCTGAGCTCATGCCGGTGTGCCGGGTCACCTGCGTCCACACAGCCTACTCATCGAAGCTCGTGTACGGGATGTTTCGCGATTCGTGGGCCCTGCTCTCCGCACACATGATGCTGCAGTGGCTCGGCATGCGCCATCATCCTGATGGGCCGGCTGCCTGTGCAGCCGGTCGAGTGGATTGATGATCTGGTCTTCCCGGAGGGCCTGGAGGCCGCACTCAAATTGCCCTTGTCCGGCGCTCCAAACGGTGCCGTCGAAGGTCACGCCGTGCAACGCGGCGAAGGAGGAGAGGCGGACCGGGATCGCGCTGGAACGCAAGATAAATAAGGCCCAGCGCGGTCCGGTGCCACCCCGTGCCACGGGATGCAAACAGAGGGAGGGGAATGGGGCCTGGTGGCTCTCGCAGTCTTCAAAACTGCCGGCGGGCCCTTCGGGTTCGCGGTGGGTTCGATTCCCACACCCCTCCGCCATAAAAACTAATCAACACTCCAAGACAACAACAAACAAGCTATCACGTTTATCATAGTTCGCAAGCTCACGAATCGGCCCTTCAGTTTGGGACCAAAACGGTCTAGAAGAAGCGCAATTACCCGAAGACGGTCGCGTATTCCAACGCGACCATTGGCTTGCGGCTTTGACAGGGATCCGAAGTTAAGAGGCTCCGGTCGCCTAACTGGTCGCATTTGTGGCGGATGACTTCTCGTCCAAACGCATGCGCATCCGGGTCGGGCGGGGGGCCGCACGATCGGCGCTCTACTGCCTGTGTCGTTATTTGAAGCGAGATCCTGGCCGTCAGCGCTCTGAAGGCTCCCGCGGCAGCATCCGTTACGCGGCCGGCTTGATGTTCTGGTTCACACGGAACACGTTGGTCGGGTCGTACGTCTTCTTGATGGCGGCCAGGCGCTCGTAGTTGTCGCGGTAGGTCGCCTTCACGCGGTCCTCGCCCTCGTCCATCATGAAGTTCACGTACGCACCGCCGGCCGAGTAGGGATGGACCGCGTCCCAGTACTCCTTCGTCCACCTGACGATGCGGTCCTTGTTCGCCGGGTCGGGATCCACACCGACTATGACCTCGGCCCACGTGGCGTCGCGATAGCTCCAGGCCGTGTCGGTCTTGCCCACGCGGTGCGCCGCCCCGTTGACCGGATAGAGGTGCATGGTCGAGTGCATGGTCGGGAGGGCTGTGCCGTACTTCACGTGCTGTCCGATGGCCGCATCGCTCAACTCCTTGACGAAGTCCGCCCGCCAGTACCATTGCAGGCCGGGCGGATACAGCCCGTCGAACATGCTCTGGAGGGCGGGCTGCGGCATGCGGCCCACCATTTCGAGTGCGGGGGACCTGAACCGGCGTACCGGTTTGAAGGCCTCCTCGAAGCGGTCCGCCGGTCCCGTGTAGCACCACAGCACCCCGCACATCTTCTTCATGTGCAGCTGCTCCGGGAAGGGCGGCGCGGGCGGCACGGTCAGAAAGGCGAAGAATCCGTTGACGTCGTCGGGAGCGGTCGTGATGAACTCGCGGTACCACTGCATCACTTCGACGGCCCGGTCGAGGTCCCACAGCATCGGGCCCGCATGGACCGTGCTGATCGGCTGCAGCCTGAACAGGAACGATGTCACGATGCCGAAGTTGCCGCCGCCGCCGCGGATGGCCCAGAACAGGTCGGGGTGCGCTTCCGGGCCGACGGTCACAAAGCGGCCGTCGGCCAGCACCACGTCTGCGCCGAGCAGGTTGTCGATGGAAAGGCCGCACCTGCGCGTCAGATGGCCGAGCCCGCCGCCCAGGGTGAGACCGCCTACCCCCGTCGTCGAGATGATGCCGCTCGGCGTGGCCATTCCGAAGGCGTGCGTGGCATGATCCACGTCGCCCCAGGTGCTGCCGCCTCCGACCCGCACGGTGCGGGCCGCCGGATCGACGCGCGTGTACCGCAGAGGCGAGAGATCGATCACCAGACCGTCGTCGCAGACACCCAGGCCGCCGGCGTTGTGGCCGCCGCCACGCACCGCCACCGGCAGGTTGTTCTCGCGGCCGAACCTGAGCGCGGCGATGACGTCGCCCACGTCCGCACAGCGCGCAATCAGACGGGGGCGCCGGTCGATCATGCCGTTGTGGACCTTGCGGGCCGTCTCGTAGGCGTCGTCGCCGGGCGCGATGAGCTGCCCGCGCAAGCCGGTTTTCAAGGCCTCCACGGCTGTCTGGTTCAGCATGACATCCTCCTCCTCCAATGTGGGGTCATTTCAGCTCTAATGGCCCCTCAGGTTCGGGAAATCAGACTGGCACTTCGCCCCAAATGGTCCCCGTTGCGTTGGTGTAGAGCGAGTCAAGTTTGACTGCCCGGAAATCGGGGTCCTTGTTTAGAGAATCAAAATGTGCAAAGGATTCGATTTCGTAGACGAACAGTCTGTTGGGCGTTCCGGACGTCATCGCTGCGTAGTACTTGAGATTTCTCCCGCCATGCCGTTCGATGACAGCCTTCAACTTTCGCAACTCATCCTTGACCTGCTGTTTCTTGTCGGGATGGATGTGAAACGTGTAGTGTACGATCACCGCAGCCCTCCTTACCGGGACCCGCCAGGATCCCATGCAGGGGAGCCCCGGACGGATGTGAGCGCCAGATTCCGTGGTGAGGCTATAGGTCGACAGTCTCAAGGAACTCGTTCACTTCACGCCGCAGTTGAGGAGAATCCTTATGGCCGTGTACACTGACGGCATGCCCGCTTGCCGCCTCCACGAGATCGACACGCTGGTCGACGGGAGCCATGATGACTAACTGGCAATTCTTCTCGCTCGGGAATTTCCCGCAATTGGCGACCAGCCATGGCCCTCTCTTGAGGTTCAGTTGCTTGAACTCCACCGGACATCACCTCCCCAAGATGGAAACATATGACCAACATCGTACTCAAGGTCCGGTGCGTGCCATCAGCTGCGGCTTGACAACTCAAGCGCCGCGCCGGACGAGATGGAGCAACTTCGCCCGCGAAACCAGGCCCAGTCCGGTCTCGCGGCCCTCTAACCGGCAGCCTCGGCAGAAGTCTACGAGATGACTGGCCGCCGATCCTTCTCTAACTATATGACGACTATTGACGGCCATCACGTGAGCAGCACACCAATTCTATAGTAAAGCGTTCCTGAACCTCAGGCGACCCCGAGCAGTCCGATGAAGAGCACCCTCTTCCAGAGTCGGCACCGAGAACGCGTTGGGAGGTGGCATGATTGAGATAGTCGAACACGGTCGAGCTTGCGAGGGCAGCGATGACTGCCGGTGCTTGGCCCCAGGCGAAAGCGATGCGGAGTACCGCGAACAGGAACGGGGTGGAGGCGGCTATCTGCCTGTCCGCGAGGCCCGCGTAACGCAGGGCCGCCGCCAGGAGCACGACAACGACGACGGTCAGCCAGAGAGCCGGACTGGAGGCTACAAGAACCAGGCAGAGTGAAACAGATAGCGCGTCCAATCTCCAAACGGCTTCGAGGTCGCCAGCAGCAAGGGGTAGGCTATACGCATCCCGTGGGCGAGACCCACCGCCACGGCCTGTTCATTTGCGCCGGACATGACGGTGAACACGTTTTCCGCACCCTGACTGGCCGCAAGGCCCAGCGCAATGGTGAATACGTCCGTGAAGTGAGCGGGCGGCACGACGGCCAGGGGGCCCACCCGACCGTTTGACCAGACGTAGGCATAGCCGGCAGGATCGGCGCCCGCCCCGAAGAGATAGCACGAAGCGCCTGGAACCGAGAGGAAGTATCGATGGTGGGCCTCTCGTGCGAAGCCCAGCACCTGGTCGTCAATCCGACAAAGGTCTCGTAGACGGTTTGGTTCGCCCGTGACTCTTTCGTAGCCGGGCCCTATTGGTTGGTTGCGGAGAGGTCGGACGGATTCGCTTCGGCCGGTCATCGTGTACAGCGGTTCCCGCGGGTACATCCCACACCGCATGTAGAGAGAGATGGAGGCCGGATTATACGCGAAGGTGATGAGGGCACGGCTGGTGAGGCGGTCGTGACTCCCGTACGTGATCGCCTGTTCAAGCAGATGTCGACCGATCCCTTTGCCTTGATAACCCGGCATGACGAACAGAAAGGCCAGGAACCACAAGGGCCCGCGCACCCAGCTGTGAGCAAAACCAATGACCCGGTCGCCGTCTTCCGCCACCCAGAATCCCTCGGGCTCCTTCTCGACAGCGAATGCGAAGTAGGGGTGAGGAGGTGCCAGCCGCAATGGCTGCCCACCGAACCCATGCCGTTCGTTGAGTTCGTTTGTCGCTTCCGCCCACACCCTGTGCACAGCAGGAGCATCATCGAGCCGGGCCTGGCGATACGTGATGCTCACATCCTTCTCCTCCCTGCAGCCAGTGGGCGGCTACGGGAACGTGTCAGACATGGCGGCGCCCACCGGTGGCCAGGATATGCGCGGCGTGACAGCCTGCCCCGCCTGCTAGCCGAACTGCCGGAGGAACCGCCAGGCGCCGACGGCAAACAGGGCCGCGCCGACAACGATCAGCCCGAGGAAGTCGGGCCACAGCACCGAGAGGGAGGCCCCTTTCAACACGATGCTGTACCCGATATCTAGGTAATACCGGTGGGGCGACAGCAGCGTCAGGTAGTACTGCCATGCCGGCATCGCCTCGACCGGCGTGATGCTGCCCGATAGGAACTGAATCGGAATGTGCAGCATGAAGGCCATGATGAGCGCGGTCGGGAGCGTCCGGGCGGCGGTCGCGATCACGAGCCCAAGACCGCCCGTCGCGAACGCCACAAGGACGGTCGCTCCGGTGAAGAGCGGCAGGCTGCCGCGCACCGGCATGTCGAACGCCCGGGCGAGAACCCCCAGGCTCGCGAGCGTGCCCACCACGGTCAGCAGGATCATCGGCAGAATCTTTGACGCCATGATCTCCCAGGGACGGACCGGGCTGACCAGAAGCTGCTCGATCGTCCCCTGCTCCTTTTCGCGCACCATGAACGCGGCCGGGAGCAGCATCGCGATGATCACGATCGTCATGAACAGCTCTTCGAGGCCCCGGTACCACTCCGGGATGAGCGCCTCGTTGTACCGAACCCGGAGGCGCGCGTCGACGAGCCCGGGAGTGCGGCCCGGCGATGCGGGCGGCTGCTGCGCGAGCGCGAACCGCTGGGCCACCGCCGCCACGTAGGCGCCCGCGAGCTGGCTCGTCGGCGTGTACGTCCCGTCGCTGATGACCTGCACCGAGGTCGCGCTTCCCCGGGAGAGCTGCCGGCTGAAGCCCTCGGGGATGACGACCACCGCCGAGGCCTCGTCACGCGTGAGCACCTCGGCGATCTCCCGGTCGCGGGTGAGCACGCGGCGGAGAGAAACGTACGGGGGCCGCAGCTGGTCCACGAACGCGCGGCTTTGCTGGGTCCGATCCAGGTCGTAGACGGCAACCGGGTAGCGGTTGAGCGCGAAGGTGAACTGCGACGCCGACTGATACGGGGCCCACAGCATCGCATAGGCGACGACGAACACGAGCGCCGGCTCGCGCAGGAACGTCCGCAGTTCCTTTCCGATCAGGGCCGGGAGGCGCACGGCAGGCTCACCGCCGCCGCTTGCGGAACGACAGGGCCGCGGCCAGGACGGCCACGGCGGCGTAGGCGGCCAGCCGCAAGAGGCTATCCGTCCCGTCGGCGAGGCTGAATCCCTTGAGAAACACGCCGCGCGTCAGGAACATGAAGTCCGCGACCGGGAACAGGTGGCTCAGGGCGCGCCCGGCCTCGTCCAGCGTGCCGAGCGGCTCGGAAAACCCGGAGTACTGCATGCCGGGGATCATGACGGCGACCGTGGCCGTGAGGAGCGCCGCCACCTGCGTCCGGACCAGGATGGAGACGAGGAGCCCCACGGCCGTCATCGCGGTCACGAACAGGAGCGCGCCGAGGGTCAGCGCCGCGAGGCTGCCCGTCATGGGCACGTGGAACAGCCCGGTGGCGCAGGCGAGGAGCAGCCAGAAGCTGAGAAAGGAGATCCCGACGTAGGGCGCGAGCTTTCCCAGCACATACTCCCACCCCGCGAGGGGCGCGGTCTGCACGTTCAGGATGGCGCCCGACTCCTTCTCGCGCGCGACGGTGAGGCTCGTCAAGATCGGCGGCCAGAACAGCAGGTTGATCGCGAGCAGCCCCGGCACAATGAAGTTGTTGCTCTCGAGCGTCGGGTTGAACCAGATCCGGTTCTCGACGGTGAACGCAGGCGCGGCGGTCGCCGGCCACCGCTGCGCCGCGGCGGCCAGCCGGTCCTGGTTGAACCGGACGATGATGGCCTCGGCGTACCCGCGCGCGATGTCCGCCCGCACCGGGAACGACCCATCGATGGCCACCAGCACCTCGGCGGACCGGCCGGCGGCGAGCGCGCGGGCGAACCCGGATGGGATCTCGATCGCAGCCCGGATGCGGCCGGCCGCCATGTCGCGGTCCAGCGTGCGCGGACGCGTGGCCGCCGTCACGAGGCGAAAGTAGCCGGAGGCGGTAAAGGCGTCCACCAGCTCACGGCTGGCGGCCGTCCCATCGAGGTCGACGATTCCCAGGGGCACGTTCCGGACGTCGTAGTTGATCCCGTACCCCATGAGCACCATCGTCAGCACGGGAAAGCCGATCGCCATCAGCAGGTAGAAGCGGTCGCGCAGCAGGACGGCGAGCTCCTTCTGCGCCACCGCGCGCAGGCGGCGGAGCGCGCCCACGGTCCGCTATCCCCCGGCCGCGCCGGCCACGGGGACGGCCCCGGGGGGCGCAGCGTCAACATGGCGCTCGATGAGCGTCGCGAACACGTCGTCCATGGACATACGGACCTCGCGGATCGTCCCGGGCCCCGCGCCGGCACCGGCGAGGGCCGCCTCGATCCGGCGCCGGTCGCCGTCCGGGGCGAGGCTGAACACGTGGATCCTTCGCCCGACCAGCACGAGGTCCGGGAAGATCGGCTCGAGCGCGGTCGTCGCCTCATGGAAGCGAGGGGACGACACCTCCAGCACCGCCCCCCGGGCTGCGGTGGCCTGACGCCGCAGCTCGTCCGATCGGCCGACGCTCACCACGTGGCCGTCGTGCATGAAGACCAGCCGGTCGCACTGCTCGGCTTCATCCATATAATGGGTGCTGACCAGGACCGTGACGCCCTGGCCGCGTGAAAGGGCGCCGATCAGACTCCAGAACCGGTGCCGGGCGAGCGGATCCACGCCTGCCGTGGGTTCGTCGAGGAAGAGGACGCGGGGTTCGTGCAGGAGCGCGCAGGCCAGCGCCAGCCGCTGCCGGATCCCCAACGGCAGGTCGCGCGCCAGCCGGCGCACCCACTCGCCGAGGCCGACGGCGTCCACGGTCGCCCGCTCGCGCTCGAGCGCCCGGCGGCGGCCGAGGCCGTAGATCCTGGCGGACAGCCGCAGGTTCTCCTCGACCGTCAGGTCGGGATACAACGAGAACCGCTGGGACATGTAGCCGATCGTGCGCTTGATCGCGTCGGCCTGCCGGAGGATGTCATACCCGGCGACCCACCCGCGGCCGCTCGTCGGCCGGAGCAGCCCGGCCAGCATCTTGATCGTCGTCGTCTTGCCCGCCCCGTTCGGCCCGAGGAAGCCGAAGATCTCACCCGGCTGCACGTCGAAGCTCACACGGTCGACCGCGGTGATCTCGCCGAACCGCTTGGTGAGCGCCTCCAGCCGGATCGCCGGCTCGGGCGGCGCGCCGCCGGGCAGCGGCGCCGGCCGGGCGGCGCCGGCCGGGGCCGGAGCCGATGGAGCCTGAGCCGGCGGGGCCGCGGCCATGAGGACCTGGGCCGGCGACTCCGGAGCTGCGCCCGGCGACATCAGGGCGACGAAGACATCTTCCATCTTGACGCGGTCGAGCGGCACGCCCCGGACGGAAGCCTTCAGCTCATCGGGGGTGCCCGTCGCCAGCACCCGGCCGCGGTGCATCAAGGCGATGCGGTGGCAGCGCTCCGCCTCGTCCAGATACGGGGTGGTCAGGAGCACCGTGATCCCCCCCGCGCGGGAGAGCCGGTCGATGATCTGCCAGAAGTCCCGCCGCGATAGAGGATCCACGCCGGTCGTCGGCTCGTCCAGCAGGAGCAGGTCGGGCAGATGGATGAGCGCGGACGCGAGCCCGAGCTTCTGCCGCATGCCGCCCGAGAGGTGCCGCGCGAGCCGGTCGGCCGCGGGTCGAAGCCGCATAATCTCGAGGAGCGTGGCGCGGTGCTCACGGAACTGCCGCGCGGGGACGCCCCGCAGCTCCGCGAAGAAGCGCAGGTGCTCATCTACCGTCAGGTCGTCGTAGAGGTTGAGCCCGAGGCCTTGCGGCATGTAGCCGATCCGGCGCTTCACGGCCTCGGGATCGCGGAGGACGTCGATCCCGTCCACGGTCACCCGTCCCGCGTCCGGAAGGAGCACCCCTGCGACCACCTGGAGGACGGTGCTCTTCCCCGCGCCGTCGGGTCCCAGCAACCCAAAGATCTCGCCCCGCCCGACGGTCAAGGAGACGCCGTCGACGACGAGCGTGCGCCGGTAGCGCTTGGAGAGGCCGGCCACGTCGATGACCGGCCGGGCATCGCTCACAGCCCGGGTTCCCCGTTCCCGAGGATCGTGGCGTCCGCAGGCATCCCCGGCTTGAGCACGCCGCCGGAGTACTCGACCGCGAGCTTCACCGCGAACACCAGCTTGACGCGCTCCTCCCGGGTCTGGACATCCTTGGGGGTGAACTCCGCCTGGTTGCTGATCTCCTGTACCTTCGCGTGGAAGGGCCGGCCGGGGAACGCGTCCACATACACCCTGGCTTCCATCCCCAGCCGGATCCTGCCGATCTGCGGCTCGGGGATGAACACCTTGAGCCAGAGCGCGCGGAGGTCGACGATCACGACGATCGGGCTGCCGGGCTGGACGACCTCGCCCAGGTTGGCCACCTTGTGCACCACGACGCCGGGCGACGGCGCAGACACGCGCGTCTCCCCGAGCACGGCCCGCCGTTCGTCCCGCGCCGCCACCGCCGCCTGATACTGGGACTGCGCCGCGGCCAGGGCGATGCGGGCGACCTCCAGTTGCCGCCCGATCGTGTCGCGCTGCTGCTCCAGCCTCGCCACGTCGAGGGCTCCAGCCTCCGCCAGGGCCACCTGGCCTCGCGCCGCCGCTACCTGCGCCGACGCCGACTCCAGCCGCGTGCCGGCGGCTTCGACGTCGGCCGGGGCGATGGCGCCGGCGGTCTCCAGCGACTGCAACCGCGCGAAGTCGCGGCGGGCCTGGGCCTCCGCGGCCCGGGCGGCGGCAAGCGCCGCTTCGGCCTGCTGCCGCTGCGCGCGGACCTGGGCGTTGACCAGCGCGATCGACGTGCGCGCCTGATCGAACTGCATCGCGAGGACGCTCACCTCGCCGCGGGCCCGGAGCACCTGCGCGCCGGCGGCCTCGGCCTGGGCTTCGGCCTGGCGGACCGTGGCCTCCAGGTCGGGGGCGCTCAGGACCGCGATCAGCTGGCCCCGGGCGACCGTGTCGCCCTCGCCGACCAGCAGGCGGTCCACTCGGCCGCCGATCTTCGAACCGACCGCGACTTCCTCTCCTTCGATGCGGCCGCTGGCCTCGAGGGCGCTGCTTGGAGCGGTCGGATACCCCCACCGATCGATCGCCCAGGTGCCAAGGACCGCCGCCGTGAGCACGGCGCCGCCGAGGACCACCATCCAACGCTTCATGACCTTCTCCCCTCGGAGCGGCCTCCCACGGCGGCCTGCCGGTAATTCCCGTCCTGCACGACCAGGCGCACTTCTCCAAGACTATCGTCCACCCGGTGAGGCGCCCGGGCAATCGGGACACCGCCCGATATCAGGACCGGGTCGCCAGCCGACCTCCCCCGGGACAATCAACAGCCACCCATTGCCGCTCTCCACACTCTCCTATCAGACCCTCTGCCGGCCAGATTTGAGCGGGGGGCCGCAGACCCGCAACAGCGGGTCATGCGCGAAGCCTACCTGTCCGATGCCGAACTCGGAAACGCAGCCAGAGTGTGGGAGGTAGGATGTGGTTGGGCCAGATGGTCCCGTCGGAACCTGCGCTATGGGAGTAGCGAGATGACTTCAATTCGGTGATTCGGGTGAAGCAAGGCTGCCACCGTGTCGCCCACACCTGCGGCGAACTGCGTCTGGTATCCGGGCTCGCCCGCCGGAGCCCCTGCGGGATCGCGAAGCACTTCCACGCGACGGTCGACGAGATTGACAATCCAGTACTCGGGGATCCCCGCTGACGCATACCGCGCCGCCTTACGCGACCGATCAAACTCCAGGCTGGAGTCAGCGACCTCGACCACCAGCTCCGCGGTCAGCGGATGAGTCCGGAAGTCCCGGAAATGGCCCCGGACAACGGCCACATCGGGTTCTGGCTCGGAATCATCACCCACCCCAAGCGGCATCTGAACGCGGACATCGTATCCGTGGGTGAACACCCGCCGGAGCGCCTCCTCGACCGCCCGAACGGCCAGCGCATGATCGGGGCTTTGCGGGGTCATTTCCAGAATCTCGCCATCAAGCAGCTGAATACGGGCCCCCGGTGGGAAAGCGCCGCGGGCCACCAATTGATCGTATTCTGCTCGAGTCCATCGCTTCGTGCGGCTCATTGTCGCTCACTGAACTTAGTATAGCAAACAGCCACGCTGGACTCATCGTGCCAGTAGTGCCCGGACCGCCACTTGATTTTCCACACCTATGATTCTGGCTCCGGCGATGGCATCACTACGATGCTGACTCCTCGGCCTCTCATCGCGATCACCCTCTTTTGTCCCGATCTCACGAGCTATCCGCTGCGAGCGGGTCGACGTCTGCTATTCATCGATTCCCCATGAAGAAACGCGGGCGGGGGTCATTTCCACGATAACGGAGTCGGACTCCTCCAGCGCGCTCTCGTCGCGATATTGCAGGTATTTCTGGTACAGAAGCGTCCGGATCTTCCGGAACTCGGGCCCGCGCTGAATGAGCCTGGCAGCCCCCTGCACCATGGCGCCCCGAAGGACGTCCCAGTCCTCGGCGTAAAGATCCACAAGCACAGCCATGTGGGGGTGCGCCTTGAGGTTCCGGAGCTTCTGGCTGTCGCTCCCTGTGCCGAAGTAGACCTTTCCGTTGGCCAGTACGTGACACACGGGCACGACGTGCGGCATCCCATCCTCACCTACGGTTGCCACCCGACAGACCCGTTCTCCCGCCAGCAGCTTGGCAATGGCTTTGCGTACGCGCATCCCGGTCACCTCCCTCCCAAGTTGGATCTCGGTGTACTATGGGCCGCCGTGCGGTCGCGGACGCGCCCGGGCCGTGAGCGAGCTCGCAGAGAAAGGCCGGGTCGATCCCCGCGGGTTCGGCAGCGGTGTCAGGATTCGCTCCAGCTCCGCGCGCAGGTGCTCGAACTTCGGCGGGAGCGACAGGGACTCGCCGAGATGCTCGGCCCGCTCGTCCACCGCGAAGCCCGGGCCGATCGTCGCGATCTCAAACAGGACCCCGCTCGGCTCGCGGAAGTAGATCGATCGGAAGTAGAAGCGGTCGATGATCGGGGTAGGGCGGCCCCCGCCGCGGATCACCCGCTCGCGCCAGGCGGGGTGCGCATCCATCGGCGATGCCCAGGCGACGTGGTGGACCGTGCCGGCGCCGCTCGTCCCCGGCGCAGCGATGCGGTCGTAGGTATAAAACGAGCCGCGCCGCTCACCCCGAACGCTGAAGCCCGCTCCTCCGTCCGAGGGGACGAAGCCGAGAGTCTGCTCGAGGAAACGCCGGCTCCGCTCGGGGTTAGTGCTGTAGGCGCGGACTCCGTCGAAGCCCTGGAGCGCGAGCTCGGCCGGGATCTCAGGGTGCGCAGCGATGAGGGGCTCGTCCCCGGTCTCGACGGCATGAAGCTCGAGCCGGAGCCCCTCCGGGTCCTCAAAGCGCAGGGTCTTGTCTTCGCGCACGACGTCGATGCTCTCCCGGCGCAGACGCGCCTCCCAAAAGGTGAGCGCCTCGTCCGAGGCGACGCGCCAGACGATCCGGTGCACCATCCCTGCACCCGCGCGGCCGCGCGCCGCGCCCGGATACTCGAAGAAGGTGAGATCGGCGCCGGGGCTGCCGTCCTCGTCGGCGTAGAAGAGGTGGTAGACGGTCGGATCGTCTTGGTTGACCGTCTTCTTCGCGAGGCGCAGACCGAGCACCCGCACGTAGAAGTCGACGTTCCGCCGGGCGTCGGCAGTGATCGCGGTGATGTGGTGGATCCCGTCGAGTCTCATTCCGTCCTCCGAGAAGTCATTCGGTTTCATAAGGAACTACGAACTGGCAGCCACATCGAGTCCCGGCAGGGTTCCACACGGCCGCGGATCCCGGCCGCGCGGCGAGGGCCGCGCTCACTCCCCATCACCGCGAGACGATTCCGGAAGCCGATGAGATATCCTGTATCCACATCCGGGCCCGGGGAAGGGAGAGGAGGTATGGGCGCCAGAGGGAACGACTTCAAGCGTGCACGTGGTTCGAGCGCGACTTCCCGCGAACTGCGACCCGCTGGCGTTTCAGGGGGCGTGATGCGAATCACCCGGCCCGCTGCCCGGCTGCATCTCGAACCGCTCCTCGCGGTCGTCTTATGGGGCGGGATCTATCCGGGCGCCAAGCTGGGGCTGCGGGAGATTCCGGTCCTCAGCTTCACTTACCTCCGCCTGGTGATGGCCGCCGCCCTCCTGGCCGCCCTGTCGAGGCGGGCCGCCGCGGGGGCGCATCCGCGCGGCGTCTGGAGGCTGGTCGCGGAAGCCGGCATCGCGCAGGCCGCGTTCCAGGTCCTGCTGGTGGCGGGGCTTCGCCAGACGACCGCCGGCACCAGCGCCATCCTGCTGGCGACATCGCCACTGCTGACGGCCGGATGGCTGGCACTCAGGGAGCGCAAATGGACGTCGGCGCCTCAGTGGATCGGGCTCGTGCTGGGGCTGACCGGCGTCGCTATGGTCGTCCTGCGCGGCGGAGCCATCCTCGACCGGACCCACACCGCCGGGGCGCTGCTGTCGCTTGCGGCGGCCGGTGCTTGGGTCTGGTACAGCCTGGCCGTTGCCCCTCTCGTCGGCGCCGTCGGCACGGTCAGGGCGACCGGCTGGGCCATGGCGGTCGCCGTCCTCCTGATCACCCCGATCGCACTCGCGGGACTGGGGGACCTCCCCTGGCGAACCGTATCCTGGCAGGCGTGGGCCGGACTCGCGTATGGTGCGACGGCCGGGATGGTCGCGGCCATGACGCTCTGGGGCCGGTCCGTCCACAGGCTGGGGCCGGCGGAAACAATGATCTACGCGTACCTCGAGCCGGTGTCCGCAGTCGTGATCGCCGCCCTCCTGCTCGGCGAGTCGCTGACGCCGATGCAGGTGGTGGGAGCGCTGATCGCGTTTGCCGGCGTCTGGTCGTCTGGGAGATCGCCGCAGCAAGGACGCGCTCATGGCCAGGCCCGATGATCCCAGTGCCGACGCTGTCACGACGGCGGAGCTCGAGGAACGAGGTGACCGTCGACTGGCTGGATGAGACCCTGAGAGTGTGATCTCAGGGCGCGGCCCGGGCGTGAGGTGATCCGGGCCAGGGAGCCGCGTCAGGCCTCGGGCCCGAGCATCTTCTCCGGCCGCACCACGCGGTCGAACTCCTCGCCCGTCAGGAACCCGAGCTCCACGCACGCCTCGCGCAGGGTCTTGTCCTCGTGGTGCGCCTTCTTGGCCACCTCGGCGGCCTTGTCATACCCGATCCGCGGGCTCAGCGCGGTGACGAGCATCAGCGAGTTCTCGACGTACTTCCGGATCTGCGCGCGGTTCGGCTCGAGCCCCGCCACGGCGTACTCGGTGAAGGACCGGCAGGCGTCGGCGAGGAGGCGGATCGAGTGCAGCAGGTCGTAGATGATCAGCGGCTTGAACACGTTGAGCTCGAAGTTTCCCTGGGACCCGGCCGCGGCGATCGCGGTGTCGTGGCCGATCACCTGGAGGCAGACCATCGTCATCGCCTCGGACTGCGTCGGGTTCACCTTGCCCGGCATGATCGAGGAGCCGGGCTCGTTCTCCGGGAGCAGCAGCTCGCCGAGCCCGGCGCGCGGCCCCGAGCCCATCCAGCGGATGTCGTTCGCGATCTTCATGAGCGAGCACGCCAGCGTCCGGAGGACGCCGCTCATCATGACGAGCGCGTCGTGCGCCGCGAGGGCGGCGAACTTGTTGCGCGCCGAGACGAACGGGAGGCCGGTCAGCTCGGCGATGCGCCTGGCGGCGCGCTCGGCGAACTCGGGATGCGTGTTGAGACCGGTGCCGATCGCGGTCCCGCCGATCGCCAGCTCGTAGAGGTCGGGGAGCGCGCCCCGGATTCGGTCGAGGTCCTGATCGAGCTGGGCCACGTAGCCTGAGAACTCCTGGCCGAGCGTGAGCGGGACCGCGTCCATCAGGTGGGTGCGCCCGATCTTGATGATGTCCGAGAACGCGGCCGCCTTGGCCGCGAGGGCATCCCGCAGGCCGGTCACGCCCGGGATCAACCGGTGGACGATCTCTTCTGTGGCCGCGACGTGCATCGCGGTGGGGAAGGTATCGTTGGACGACTGCGACATGTTCACGTGGTCGTTGGGGTGGATCGGCTTCTTGCTGCCGAGGATCCCGCCGGCGAGCTCGATCGCCCGGTTGGAGATCACCTCGTTCGCGTTCATGTTGCTCTGCGTCCCGCTGCCGGTCTGCCACACGGACAGCGGGAAGTGGTCGTCGAGGTCCCCGGCGATCACCTCCTCGGCGGCCTGGATGATCAGCCGGGCCAGGTCCGGGGGCAGCTTGCCGAGATCCCGGTTGACTTCCGCGGCGGCCTTCTTGAGGATCCCCATCGCCCGGATGACCTCGCGGGGCATGCGGTCGGGACCGATCGCGAAGTGGATCAGGGAGCGTTGGGTCTGCGCGCCCCAGTAGCGGTCCGCGGGGACCTCGATCGCGCCCATGCTGTCGGTTTCGGTCCTGGTGCGGGTCGCGCCGGGTGCGCTCGTGCGGGCCATCTCTGTGTATCCTCTCTGAGACGTCTCTCTCATTGCCGTGGCTCCTTTGTGGCAGACCTGCACCGGTAAGGATTCGCCTTCGCCGGCCGGACCCCTGGCCGCCGGCGCGCACCGGGCGAGGTGGGCGGTGCACCATAGGGCCGGCCGGATCTCCTGGTCGACCCTCGGGGAGGTTAGGCGACAGTTGTCGGACTTCTGAGGCGCTGCGCGTGGTCCGTTCGGATGGATCGCTCTAGCGGAACAGAGGGCTCCCGGCCGCGAGCATCTCATAGTCCGCTTTCCAGTCGCCGTCGATGAGGCGGAGACGAACGCGCATCGAGGCACGCAGCGTCCGCTCCCCGCCCCCCTCACGAACCGTCGTCGTAGCGGTGAACGTCGCGACTGCGGTGTCGCCGGTGACGGTGGCAGCGATCGGATCCAGGGAGAAGAAGGCGAGGGGCGAGTGCTCCAGCGGCGCAGGCCACGCGGCTGGCCGGCTGTAGGTGAAGCGCTCCACCCAGTCGCGGGCCCCGGCCGCCCGGCCGTGTACGAACCCGTCGTAGATCTGGAACAGCGAGTTCTTCACCAGATCGGCCGGCGCGGTCGGATACCCAATGATCAGCCCGGCGTCCCTATCCTTGATCAGGGCCGGGTACGCCCAGTGCCAGGGAGGAACATCCGGGAAGGCGTTGACCGCCCCGGCAGGGCCGGCGATCACCAGCCCCGCGAGGGCGAGCGCAATCGGTCCGAGTACCTTCCGCATCGTCATCCCCATCCTTCGTGACGCGCGCTTTGTGATGTGTCCTTCCTGAACATATGATGTGCCCCTCCTCATTTGAAAAGAGACGGGCGGAGGCTGGAGGCTCCCCCGCCGCGTCCCTTCGGGAGTTGAACCTTCCACCCCTCCCCGATATGATGGTCGTGTTCCCAAGAGGCGCTCTCTCATCCCGATGACCGGAGCGCAATCGAGTGGCCGTCCCCGCCCCCAAGAAGGCGCACCGTGGCTGAGCCCGCAGGCCCGCTCGCCGGGCTCCGGGTGATCGACGCCTCGCGGGTGCTCGCGGGTCCGTTCTGCACGATGCTCCTTGGCGATCTCGGGGCGGACGTCGTCAAGATCGAGCGCCCGGGCGCGGGCGATGAGACCCGGTACTGGGGCCCGCCGTTCGTGGAGAGCCGGGACGGCTCCGTGCGAGACGCGACGTACTACCTCTCGGTCAATCGGAACAAGCGGAGCCTGGCGCTGAATTTGAATGACGCGCCCGGCCGCGGGATCCTCCATCGGCTGGTGGCCGGCGCCGACATCTTCGTGCAGAACTTCCGGCCGGGCACCGAAGCGGCGCTCGGTGCCGACTACGAGACGCTTGCGCGGCTGAATCCGCGCCTCATCTACTGCGCGATCTCCGGGTTCGGCCACGAGGGTCCCGACCGCCTCCGGCTGGGGTACGACCTGCTCATGCAGGGGGCCACCGGGCTGATGTCCATCACCGGCGAGGAGGGACGTCCGCCGGTGCGGGTCGGGGTCGCGGTGATTGACCTCGCGACCGGGGCGTATGCGCTGGCGGGCATCCTCGCTGCCCTGCACGCGCGCGGACGGACCGGGCGGGGGCAGCGCGTCGATCTCTCGCTGCTGGCCACGGGCGTGTCCTGGCTGACGTACGCGGCGCAAAGCTACTTTGCGACGGGCCGCCAGCCCCGTCCCTCGGGGTCGGGACACCCTAACCTGGTCCCGTATCAGGCGTTCCGGGCGGCCGGCGGGGAGTGGTTTCTCGTGGCCGTCGGCACCGACGAGCAGTGGCGGCGGTTCTGCGCCGCGCTCGGCCTGACCGGCGCGGACGATCCCCGCTTCGCCACAAACGCCGGCCGCGTCGCGCACCGGGAGGAGCTCATCCCAGAACTTGAGCGGATGTTCGCCTTGCGCCCCGCCTCCGAGTGGGTAGCCCGGCTCGACCGGGCGGGTGTGCCGGCGGGCCCGGTGCACACTGTGGGAGAGGTCTTCGCCCACCCCCAGGTCCGCGCGCTGGGCCTTAGGGAGGAGGTGGCCCACCCCGCCTTCGGCCCGCTGCCGACCGTGGGCTCGGCGTTTGCCTTGTCGGAGACGCCGCCCTCGCTCCGCCTGCCGCCGCCCATGCTGGGCCAGCACACCGCGGAGATCCTGAGCGAGCTGGGCTACTCCGAGGTGGAAATCAGGCGGCTCCGCGAGAGCGGAGTGATCTAGGCCGGCATGCGGCGGCCTCCATTCCTCCCTACCGTTGAAGCCGGGGGCTTCCTGGAGACCAAAACGGTGAAGGTGCACCGGCTAGTGATGACAGCGATGCTCGCGGCCGTCGCGTTCCTCTTGATGGCGGCGATCCAGATCCCGATCCTTCCGTACGCGCCGTTCCTGACGTACGACCCCAGCGACGCGGTTGGGCTGCTCGCGGGAATCCTCTACGGCCCGGCCTCCGGCGTAACCGTCGTCGTCCTCAAAGACGGGCTGTATCTGCTGCTGCGCGCGCACG
>JAPVSX010000056.1:0-10904 GCA_047519495.1 Armatimonadota bacterium | reverse complement strand
CTCCCGCTGAACGCGCGGCTCGTGGAGCTGATTCACGATCTCGAGGAGGGCCGCCGGCAGATGGCGCCCGCCAACCTCGACGAGCTACGCCGGCTCGACGCGGCCAGCTACGCTTAGACGCACCCGGGGAGGGACCCGATCGTGACCCGTTTCCGCGGTTTCGTGGACCAGCACCTCGAGGAGATCCTCGCGGACCTCAAGGCGTTCGTGGAACTCGAGTCGCCAACGACGAACAAGGCTGCGGTCGACCGCGCCGGCCGGCACCTCGCCGGCCGGTTCCAGCAGGCCGCCGGCGCCGAGATCGCCTGGCACCCGCAGACGGCGTGGGGCGACCACTTCGAGGCCCGGGTCGGGTCCGGCCCGCGCCGGATCCTCGTGCTCGGCCACTTCGATACCGTCTGGCCCGTCGGCGCGCTCGAGCGCATGGGGTGCCGGATCGGCGGCGGCCGCATGACCGGGCCCGGGGTCTTCGACATGAAGTACGGGGACATCCAGGCGCTGTGGGCGCTGCGGGCCGTGGCCGAGAGCCGGGCGGGGAAGGACAAGACGTTCGTGTACTTCGGGAACACCGAGGAAGAGGTGGGGAGTCCCACCTCCCGGCCGATCATCGAGCGCCTCGCCCGCGAATCGGAGTGCGTGTTCGTGCTTGAGCCGTCGGTCGGCCTCGAAGGGGCGATCAAGCTCTGGCGCAAGGGCGTCGGGAGGTACCGGCTGGCGGTGCAGGGGGTCGCGAGCCACGCGGGCGCCGACCCCGAGAAGGGACGGAGCGCAGTGCTCGAGCTCGCGCACCAGGTCGTGGACCTTCACGCGATCACCGACATGGAGAAGGGGACGACCGTGAACGTCGGGGTCGTCAGCGGCGGCACGCGGTCGAACGTCGTGGCGGCGTCGGCGGAGGCGGAGATCGACCTGCGCGTGCGCACGGCCGAAGAGGCCCGGCGGGCGGACGTGCGGGTCCGCACCCGGCCGACGTTCGTCGGGGGCACGTCGGTGCGGGTCGAGGGCGGGCTCAACCGGCCGCCGATGGAAGAGACCCCGGCCTCCCGCCGCCTGTACGAACTGGCGAAGCGCCTGGCCGCGGACGAGGGCGTCGAGCTGCCCGCGGGCGGCACCGGCGGCGGCAGCGACGGCAACTTCACCGCGGCCCTCGGGGTCCCCACGCTGGATGGCCTCGGGGCGGTTGGCGACGGCGGCCACGCCGATCACGAGCACATTGTCGTCTCGGCGGTCGCGCCGCGCCTCGCCTGGTTCACCCGGCTCCTGGCCGAGGTCTAGCCGCCGGCGGCGAGGCCCGCCTGCTAAGGTCTGGGTCCCGATCGATGTGCGTAGAAATCGCACAGCCGGCGCACCGGGCAGATCCCGCAGCGTGGACGGCCGGCCTTGCAGACCTCGCGTCCGTGACGGACCAGCAGGAGGTGGAACGGCCCGTAGCGCTCGGGCCGAACCAGCGCCTCCATCCAATCGTGCGCATCCTCCACGGAGGTCTCGTGGGGCATGATGCCGATGCGACGCCCGACCCGATAGACGTGCGTGTCTACCGCGAACGCCGGCTTCCCCAGCCCGAACATCAGGACGATCGCCGCCGTCTTCGGGCCGACGCCACCAAGGCTCCGTAACCACGTCTTCGCGCGCCCGACGGGCCACCGCCGGAGGAAGTCCAGCGACAGGGTGCCGCGTTCCGCGGTGATGCGCCGCAACACAGCCTGAATACGGGGGGCTTTGAGCCCGCCCAGACCCGCAGGCCGGATCGCCTCAATGACCGCGTCGACCGGGGCGTCTCGCGCGGCCGCCCATGAGGAAAACCGCGCCCGCAGGCGCTCGAAGGCGCGGCTGCTGTTCGTGTCACTCGTATTCTGCGACAGGATGGTGAGGACCAGCGTGGAGACCGGGTCGCGCCGGGACCGGCGGCGCGGCCGGCCGTAGCGCGCCTCGAGCAGTTGATCCACCCGCGCGGCCTTGCGGCGTAGCGCCGCGCCTCCAAAATGCTCGCGAGCCTCAGGGGGCGTTTTGGCTCACGCCGTAGGCCCGTTCTGGCTCACGCCGTAGGCCCAGGCACGTGGGCGATCATCTCGATCTCGATGCGGAGTTCCGGTCGGGCCAGGGCGGAGACCGCGACCGTCGTGCGCGCCGGCAAAGGTCCGGAGAAGTAGGAGCGATAGACCTCGTTCATCGCGGCGAACTCCTTGATGTCGGTCAGGTACACGGTAGCCTTGAGCACGTTCTCGAGGCTCGAGCCCCCCGCCGCCAGCACCGCCTTCAGGTTCTCGAACGTGTTCCGAGTCTGCTCACGGATGTCGCCCGGCACCTTGCCGTTCGCGTCGGCCCCCACCTGGCCCGCGGTGAAGAGGAGGTTCCCAAGGCGAATGCCCGGGGAGTAGGGCGGGTTCGGGCTCGGACGGCCCGGTGGAAAGATGGCCTGCCGTTCCATGGATCACCTCCAGACGGGATGGGACCCGGCGGGGGCGTCACGCGGCGCCGCCCCCGAGCGCCGCCGCGACGGCCCGGTCAAGCTCCCGCAGGCCCTGCCCGACATCGCGGCCGAGATGCACGCGTACGACCCGCCGCTCGTGCCTGCGCAGCGCCTCCAGGTCGCCGAGCGCCTGGGCACGCTTGAGGACGCCGAAGGTGTAGGGCTCCCCGGGAATCTGGGCGTCCACTCCATCATCGCCGGTCAGCTGGATGAACAGGCCGGTGTTGGGACCGCCCTTATGGTATTGCCCGGTTGAGTGCAGGTAGCGCGGGCCGTAGCCGAGCGTCGTGGCCAGCCGCGTGCCGTTCCGCAGGCGGAGCCGGATCGCCTGGAGGGCCCGGTCGATCTCGGGGCGCTCCGTCAGGTACGCCATGAGGGCGATGTAGTCCCCGGGGCGCGCCTGCGAGAGAAACCGGCCGAGCGTGGCGGCGGCGGTCCGGCCGGCGCGCCCGGCATAGAGGCTCAGAGCGCCCTCAACCAGGGCGGGCTTCTCCTCGGGCAGCCGTCCCTGCGTCTTGACCGCGCCGAGGAGCCGGTTGGTGTTGTCCTTGCTCTCCTGCACGTTCGGCTGGTCGAACGCGTTGATGCCGAGGATCGCGCCGGCCGTGGCCGTCGCGATCTCCCACCGGAAGAACTCCTGTCCCAGGTCCAGGGCATCGTCCATCTGGATCGTCACGACCGGATGGCCCGCGGCGCGGAGCGCGGCGACGCCGCGTGCGAGGGCGCCGTCATCCTGCGCGCCGAGCCGGACGCAGGCAAACAGGCGATCCTGCCCGTAGACGGACGGATCGCCGAGGGGCTCGTCCGCGACCGGGAGGAGGCCCGTGCCGTTCTTGCCCGTGCTCTCGGCCATGAGCTGCTCGAGCCACATCCCCAGCGTCGCCGCCGGCTCGGCGACGAGCACGGTGACCTTGTCCCGGCCCTGCCGGGCCAGTTCGCCCATGACGGCGCCCAGCGCGACCCCCGGGTTGTCGTGGGCCGGGCAGCAGGACGCGCAGGCGTGCGCCATGTGGAGCGCCCGATCCAGGAGGCCGGCAACGTCCACGCCCATGAGCGCCGCGGGGACGAGGCCGAAGTAGGAGAGGGCGGAGTACCGTCCTCCGATGTCTGAGAAGTTGAGGAAGACGCGGCGGTACCGCCGGGTCCTCCCCTGCGCGACGAGGGGGGTGCCGGGATCGGTGATCGCGACCATGTTCTCGCCGGCCCGGTCGCCCTTGAGCGCCACCAGCTTCGCGTAGAAATACTCGCCGAAGGCCAGGGGCTCGGCGGTGGTCCCCGACTTGCTCGCGACGATGAAGAGCGTCTGCGCGAGGGGAACCTCGCGTTCGACCGCGAGGATCGTCGCGGGATCGGTGGTGTCGAGGACGGTGAGGGGGAGGCCGTCCGGCGGCCGGGGAAACGTGCGCGCGAAGACGAGCGGCGCAAGGCTGCTGCCGCCCATGCCCATGTGCACGACATGCCGGAAGCCGGCGCCGCGCGCCTCCGCCGCGAACCGCATGAGGTTGCCGAGGCTCTCTTCCATCTTGTCGGCCACGTGCAGCCAGCCCAGCGCGTCCCGGATGACCGCCCGGTCCTTCGCGTCTGCCGTCCACAGCCCGGGATCCTTGCGCCAGAGGCGAGAGACGAATTCATTCTTGTCGAGCGCGGCCAGCCGCTCCCGCACCGCGGCCTCGAACGTGCCCAGGGCGAATGTCTGGCGGTCCACCGGGCCCGGGCCTGCGGCGCGAGCCAGTTCGTCCAGCGCCGCCCGCTGCGTTTCTTCCAGGGTCTTGAGCAGGTGGTCGAGGGCGGCATCGAACTTCTCGACCCCCTCCCGTTCCAGTTGCGCGGTGACCGCCCCGAGGTCGATGCTCGCCTCCGGGAGGTGCTGGAGGACGCGCCGGGCCCCGTCCACGTCGTCCTCGAGGCGCGGGGCCGGGTCGCCGTGGTCGCGGTACGCCTGGAGGGTCTCGAGGGGGATCGTGTTGATCGTCTCCGGGCCGATCAGCGCCTCCACGTACATCACGTCGGGATACGCGGGGTTCTTCGTACCGGTGCTGGCCCACAGGACGCGCTGGGGGCGCGCGCCGCGCGCGGCGAGGCGGCGCCACCGCTCGCTGCGGGTGATCTCCTTGTAGATCTGGTAGGCTTCCCGAGCGCTCGCGATCGCGACCTTGCCGTGCAGCGTCTCGGCGAGGGCGCCGCGGGGGCCGCCGGCCTGCATGAGCTGCTCGAGCTCCGGATCCACGAGCACGTCGATGCGGCTGAGGAAGAAGCTCGCCACGGAGGCGACCCGGTCGATCGGCTGGCCCCGGGCCACCCGCGCCTCCAGCCCTGCGAGGTACGCCTCCGCCACCTCCCGGTAGCGGCCCAGGCCGAAGAGCAGCGTGACGTTCACGTTGATGCCCTCGCTGGTGAGCTGGCGGATCGCGGGGACGCCCTCCGGTGTCCCCGGTACCTTGATCAGGACGTTCGGGCGGTCGAGCGCAGCCCAGAATCGCCTGGCCTCGGCCAGCGTGCCCTCGGTGTCGTGGGCGAGGCGCGGCGAGACCTCCAGGCTGACGAACCCGTCCGCGCCTCCCGTCTTCTCGAACACGGGGCGGAAGAGGTCCGCCGCGTGTTGGACGTCCTCGATCGCGAGGGCCTCGTACATCTGCGCGGCCGTTTTGCCCGCGCGGGCGAGCGCGCGCACGGCGTCGTCGTAGTCATGGCTGCCGGCGATGGCCTTCTCGAATATGGACGGGTTGGCCGTGACGCCGCTGAGCCCGTCCTCCTCGATCAACCGGCGGAGCTCTCCCGATGAAAGCATCCCGCGCCGGATGAAGTCGAGCCAGATGCTCTGGCCGTACGCCTCGAGCGCGAGCAGCGGGTTCCGTGTCACGACCATGACCGACCCTCCTTGCGACCTCGGGGCCGAGCCGTGCCTACGGCATGAGCCAATCCGTCCCCGGCGGACGCGGCCGGACGAAGGCGGACCGGGAGCGGACACGTCGCAGGGCTTCAGCACGCACATCCGGTATCCGGAGGAACGGGAACGACGGGAGAAACATTCCTCATCCCGGGGTTCCGCGAACTACTGGTCGGTATCGGTTGCCGCCCCAGACGTTGGTTCCTCCCGAGGTCTCGTGCGACGGCGTGCGGGATAGCCCGGTCACGCTCCAAAGTCGCGCCTCCAGGAATGAAATCTCCCGATCTGCGGGTTTGCCTATCATCGGCCCTGAGTGCTATCGTCTCACCAGTGGCGCCACCGGGCGGCTGGCTTGCCGCGCCAAGTCTACTTGACCCGCCCGACCGGCGGGTGGCGCGGGTCGAGGGGGTGGGGCATGAGTACGCTGGTGCCCGTCATGTTCCGGTTTCCCCGAGACTTGGCGCCCGCGGCCCGGCAGGTTTCGGTCGTCGGAGCGTTTAACGGTTGGGATCCCTCGGTCCACCGGCTCACGCGGTCGGCGGGCGGCGACTGGACGACCACGATCTACCTTCCACCCGGCCGGACGGTGTATGGGTTCTGGGTGGACGGAACGATGTGGCTCGACCCCGGGGACGAGGGCCGCGTGCCGAACGCATGGGGCTCCGAATACTCCATCCGGAACGTGGGTCCCGCCGCACCGGCTCGCCAGGCACGGACTGCGTGAGCTACCCGGTGAAACCCATTTCAGGCCGGAAGGCGAGCCGCCGTTCCGGTCGAGGCGTACACGCCCGAGCGCAAGGCTGAGTTCCTGCTCTGCCTGAGAGCGGAATCTGAGGCTCCACGGGTGTCATCGTCGTGCCTTTCCGTCGTGCCCGAGCGTGACCCCGTATGCGGCCGCGCCCTCGGGCGTGATGTACCCCTCGTCGAGGTCGGCCTGGACGCGCTCGAGCGGCCGCTCGGCGGGGTCGCCATGCCCGCTGCCGCCCGCGATCTCGATCGTGGCGCGCTCGCTCGGGTCCTGCAGTTCGGCCAGGCTCACCGTGCCGCCGCCTTCGCGCACCGCGTCCCCGTCCGCCGCATACGCGCGGGCCCGCGCGCCGGGCCGGCCGCCAGACAGGCCCGGCGTCGAGACCCGCATCCCGAGCGGCCGGAAGTCCACGAGCACCCGAGCGCCGCGCCGTTCCCGCAGACGCATCCGGACACGCTGGCCCAGGCCCCCGCGGAAGCGGCCGGGGCCGCCGGAGTCGGGGATCAGCTCCTTGCACTCGACGAGGAGCGGCGTCCGGCGCTCGAACATCTCGACCGAGACGTTCGCCGCCGAGGTGGGGTAGAGCAGCGCAGATTTGCCGTCGCCGTGAGCGCTCCCGCCCTGGCCGCCCCCCTGGAAGAGGTGGTCGTTGAAGACGCGGCCCGCGGCGTCGGTGCCGTAGGCGCCCATGCCGATCGGCAGGCCGGTGAACGCCTGGACGCGGTCCGGGAGGACCGGCGCGAGCGCCATGAAGACCGCCGGGCCGAGGTACCAGCCGGTGTGGGTGCGCTGGTTGACGGAGGCCGGGTGCCGGCAGTTCAGGATCGAGCCCTCCGGCGCGATGGTGTGCAGCGGGCGGAAGCACCCGGCGTTCGACGGGATCTCCGGGGTCAGGATCGACTTGAGCGCGTAGGTGGTGTGGGCGGCCGTATAGTGGTACGTGCAGTTGATGCCGCCCTGGGGGAGCTGCCCGGGCGCCCCCGTCCAGTCGACCGTGATCTCGTCGCCGTGAACCGTGACGGCGCACGGCAGGGTCAGCGGGTCGCCCAGGCCGTCGAACTGGACCTCGCTGCGGTAGACGCCCTCCCGGACCGAGCGGATCGCTTCCCGCATCGCGTGCTCCGCCCGCTCCTGGACGGCGTGGGCGACTGGCGCGAGCGAGTCCAACCCGTACTCGTCCATGAACGCCAGGAGGCGGTCCGCGCCCACCTGGTTGCTGGACACCTGCGCCTGGATGTCCCCGAGCACCATGTCGCCCATCCGGACGTTGGCCCGGATCATCGCTGCGAGGTCTTCGTTTGGGGCGCCGCGCCGGTGCAGCTTGAGCGGGGGGATCTGGAGCCCCTCGTCGTACACCTCGCGGGCGCTCAGGGAGTCGCGCGTGCCGCCGATGTCGGAGCAGTGCCCGATCGAGCCGACGAGGCCGACGAGCCGCCCCCCGCGGAACACGGGGGTGACCACGGCCAGGTCGTAAAGGTGGCCGGCGCACATCCACGGGTCGTTGGTCACGAGGACGTCGCCCCCCTCGAGCGTCTCGCGCGGGAACGCCCGGAGAATGTGGCGGACGGCCAGCGGCAGGGTGAGGTTGAACACCGGCATCGAGCGCGGCGAGTGCGCGATCGAGTTCGCATCGGCGTCCAGGAGCTCGCACCCGAAGTCCTGCGCCTCCCCGATGATCGTGCTGAACGCGGTGCGCCAGATCGTGATCCAGCACTCCTCGGCGATGTTGATGAGCCGGCTCCACATGATCTCGAGCGAAACGGGGTCGAACGGCGCGTTCATGAGAGGCCATCCCGCCGCACGCCGGGCTGTCGCACTGAGGTGAGACGACGCGGTACGGTCACCTGGATGACGAGGTTGTAGAACGCGTCGACCGCGAGGGTGTCGCCGGGTCCCACGACCGTCGTGGCTTCCCGCTCCTCCACGATCGCCGGACCCGCGGCCGCGGCCCCGGGGCGGAGGCGGTAGCGGTCGTAGACCGGAACCTCGACGAACCCCTCGGTCTCGGGAAAGTACGCGGGCCGCCGCCCTTTGAGCGCCCCCGCCGCATCGCCCGGCCCCGGCGCCGCGCGCGGCAGGGTGACCTCAGGCGCCGGGCCGCTCGTGAGCACCCGCCAGTTGAGGACCTGAATCGGCCGCCCGGAGAGGTAGGTGCCGTAGAGCCGGCGGTACTCCGCTTCGAAGGCAGCGGCGAGTTGAGGCGCGGCCGCCGCGGTGAGGCGGCCGCCCGGGACCGGCACCTCGATGTCGTGGAACTGGCCCAGGAGACGCATCTCGGCCCGGCGGGCGCACGTGACCTGCTCGAGGGGAACGCCGCCCTCCGCCAGCATCGCCCGGCCGCGGGCCTCCATCGCCGTGTAGCGCGCATCCACCGCCGACCAGTCGAGCTCGTCCAGGAGCCCGGGCAGCGAGTGGACGAGGTCGAAGCTCGTCGGCGCGACGAGGAAGCCGAGCGCCGACGCCACGCCGGAGGCCGGCGGGACGATCACCTCGCGGAGTCCCAGGGTCCGGGCGACACGCGAGGCGTGGGCCGGCCCCGCACCGCCGAACGCGACCATCGCGTACCGGCGGGGGTCCTGCCCGCGCTCGATCAGGTAGACCCGGGCCGCGCCGGCCATGTTCTCGCTCACGATCTGGTGCACGCCCCACGCGGCCGCGACCGCATCGAGCCCGACCTGCGCGCCCACCCGCTCGAGCGCCCGCACCGCGGCGTCCCCGTCCAACCGCATCGCCCCGCCGAGGAAGTAGCCGGGATCGAAGTACCCGAGGACCAGGCAGGCGTCGGTGACCGTCGCCCCGGTCCCGCCCCGCCCGTAGCATGCCGGCCCCGGAACGGCGCCCGCGCTGTGCGGCCCCACGCGGAGGAGGCCGAGCGAGTCCACCCGCGCCACCGAGCCGCCGCCGGCGCCGATCTCCATCATGTCGATCACCGGCACAGTGACGGGCAGGCCGGAGCCGCGCTTGAACCGGTGAACCCGCGCCGCCTCGATCAGCGGCGCGATCTCCGGACGGCCCTCGCGGATCAGGCAGACCTTGGCGGTCGTACCCCCCATGTCGAACGCGACGAGGTCGCGCCGGCCGAGCCGCTCGCCGAAAAACGCGGTGACGAGGGCGCCCCCGGCCGGCCCCGACTCCAGCAGGCGGATGGGGAACCGGCGGGCGGCCTCCGGGGCGATCGTGCCGCCGGACGACTGCATCAGGTAGAAGCGCCCGGTGAATCCCTGCGCGGCGAGTGCGGCCTCCATCCGTTTGAGGTAGCGGTCCACGAGCGGCTGCACATACGCGTTGCATACCGTCGTGCACGTCCGCTCGAACTCCCGGATCTCGGGTACGATCTCGCTGCTGAGGGACACGCTGAGCGCGGGGAACGCCTCGCGGAGCATCGCCGCCACCGCGTGCTCGTGCGCCGGGTTGGCGTACGCGTGCAGGAAGGAGACGGCGACCGCCTCGACGCCGTCCGCGGCGAGCCGGCGCACCGCCTGGCGCACCTGCTCGAGATCGAGCGGCACGACGACGGCGCCGTCAGGGTCCAGGCGCTCGTCCACCTCGATCCGGCGGCGGCGTGGGACGAGCGGCTCCGGGAACTGGAGGAAGAGGTCGTAGATGTCGTACCGCTGCTCCTTGCCCATCTCGACGATGTCCCGGAACCCCCGCGTGGTCAAAAGCGCCGTGCGGGCGCCGGTGCGCTCGATGATCGCGTTCGTGACGAGCGTGGTGCCGTGCACCAGGAGGCCCACGTCGCGCGGGGTGAGGTCCGCCGCCCGGCACAGCTCGGCGAGCCCCTGGAGCGCCGCCTCCGCCGGATCGTCCGGCGTCGTCAGGGTCTTGTGCAGGTGGATCTCGCCGGTTGCCTCGTCCAGGAGCACGAGGTCCGTAAAGGTGCCGCCGATGTCGAGCCCGACCCGGTACCGAACGGGATGGGGTGCGTCCGCTCGCCGAGGCGTTCGCCGCGGAGTCATCACCCCCAGGATTTCTGCACGCGCCGCCCCGGTGCCTTCGGATCCGCCAGCATCGGGGACCGCGGGGGATGGTCTTGCGGTCGGGTATTGAGCTAGGCTCCCACCGTCCTCAGCAAGAGGACACTGGTCTCCAGCGTCGTCCCCTGCCAGGTCGCCCCCCCGCAGCCGGCGTCCAGGATCCGGATCGGTGGTGGGGGAAGCACGCGGTGCAGGAACGCCAGCGTCTGCTCGATCGCGAGGTCAATCGGCCGCATTGGTGGGCGGCCGGATCCAGCCGAACAGCCGCTGCCGGGCCTGCGTCAGGAGGTCATGGACGCAGACAGGATCCAAATTTAGCCGAAGACGTTGACCAGCGTCTCGTCGAGGGTGCCGTAGCGCCCGACGAGCGTCGGCGTGTCCCGCAACGTGTACGGGCGCGCGAGCGTGCTGCGGAGCGCGGTCACGAGCTCCATAAACCGCACCAGCTCGTCGGTCTCGTAGCCTACCACGAACTCCCAGTCGGACAGCCCGGTGCAGTACAGTAAGAGCTGCTCGATGTGCTCGAAGCTGTGGCCGAGCCGGGTGTGCTCGGTCATCATCCCCCGGCGGATCTCCTGGGAGAGCTGGTACCACTCGTGGGTCTTGCTGAACGGGTAGACGACCAGATACCGCCGCCGCGTGCCGGGAACCCGCACGCTCGTGCCGTCGCGGCCCGTGTACTGCGACGGCCGGACGAATCCCCACAGGCTCCAGGCGCGCTCGAGGTCCGTCGTCAAGAGCGTCCGCGCGGCCGCCTGATACGCCTCGGGCTCGGCGGCCGCGACCCAGACCCCCAGATCGGCGTCGGGCCGGAGGCCGACG
>JAPVSX010000055.1:0-2959 GCA_047519495.1 Armatimonadota bacterium | reverse complement strand
GCTCGTCTTCGGCCGCTGACCAGGCATCTCTACGGCGAGGACCGTCCCAAGCAATTCGCGGTCGTTGTCGGCACCCGGTCTCTGCTCCGGCGGACCTCGGACCGGGTGAGCCTCTAGCGGCCGGGTGCCTTTGGAATACATCCGTGCTCGTGGCAAAGGCGTCCACGCTCGAGGATCTTGGGCGGCAATTTGTCCCGGCCGTGCACAGCCAGCTTGTGCGGGCCGCGCGGTTCGCGGACACCCCGGACGAGGCGCGGGCGATCGAGGACGGCTACGCCGCCATGCCGAGCGCTAACTTTTCCCAGGCGATTCTTGGGCCCTGCCCGCCGGCGCTCGTCGTGTCCGCACTGCCGGCGCTGACCTGGTGCGACTGGGGGACGCCCGAGCGGGTGCTCAGGAGCCTGGAACGTCTGGGGGCGGCCCCATCCTGGGCGGCAGCTGTGCAGGGCCTGGGTGGATCAGTCTCCAAAGAGTACGGTGCCGCTCCGGCGCGGGTCCGGGCCGGCGATGCGCATGGCGCTCCGACCTGATCTTCCCCCGGACGATTCGCGGGACGATCGCGTCATTGCCGCGCTGCTGATCGTGGCCGCGGGGGCCTTCGCGTTGATGCTGGTGTGGCTTGTGGGCCGGTGATGAGGCGCATCGGACGAGCGGACGCGGACGACAGATCCCGGCGGCGGCGCGCGACCGCTCGACAGGCCGGGGTCGATAGAGAACGCAGGGAGGTGGATGGTGATGACGAGACTCAGCCGGTTGCGGCCGCTCAGGCGCGCGGCCGCGTGGGAGGACCGGTTTTGGCGTGCGCTCGAGCATGCTGTCCCGCGCGAGGCGCACGCGCACCTCGCAAGCGCGCGGCGAGAGATCCTGCTCGCGTTGAAGAGCGCGATCGACGAGGTCGCCGGCGGAGGTGCGCGAAGGCCGGCGCGAGCGCGCCAGAAGAAGCCGCGACAGGGCTGACCGGATTGCTCGCGAGTGCGGACCACGCCGGACGTCTCGGAACCGCGCGGCGCTTGGTCCCCGGGCGTCACGTGACCATCCGCCGGCCCGCTGGGGTCCCGCTGACGAAGCACGCGCGGCTTCGGCAGATCGCGTCGACCATGGCCCGCCACGGCTTCGGGTTCCTGGTCGTGCGGTTGGGGCTCACGCACCTCGTGCCGTTTCACCACGGGTGGTTCGGGCATGCCCGGCGGGCGGAACCCTATAGCCGCGCCGAGCACCTCCGCTTGGCCGTGGAAGAGCTCGGGACGACCTTCATCAAGCTCGGCCAGGTGCTGAGCACGCGCCCCGATCTCGTGCCCGCCGACTACGTCGCAGAACTGGCGAAGCTGCAGGACGCGGTGCCCCCGATCCCACACGATGCGATCGCCCAGGTGATCGCCGGCGAGCTCGGGAAGCCGCCAGCCGATCTGTTCCGGGAGTTCGACCCGGTTCCTCTCGCCTCCGCGTCCATCGGCCAGGTGCACCGCGCCGTGTTGCCCGGCGGGGCGGAGGTCGTGGTCAAGGTGCAGCGCCCCGGCGTGGAGGCGGTCGTGGCGCGGGACCTCGAGATCCTCCTGGATCTCGCCCGCGTAACGACCGAGCGCACCGGCCTGGGGGGGCGGTACGACCTCGTGGGGCTCGTCGAGGAGTTCGGCTTCACGCTGACCGAGGAATTGGACTATACACGCGAAGCGCACAACGCCGACCGGTTCCGCGAGCTGTTCCGCGATGACCCGTCGCTCCATGTCCCGGCCGTCCACTGGGACTACTCCACGCGCCGGGTGCTGACGATGGAGCGGATTCAGGGGATCAAGATCAGCGACGTGGACGCGCTGGACGCCGCTCATATCAACCGCCGAGCCGTCGCGGAGCAAGCCGTGGCGATCATGCTGCGGGAAGTGTTCGTCCACGGCTTTTATCACGCCGATCCGCACCCGGGGAACTTCTTCATCCTGCCGGGAGGCCGAATCGGCCTCATGGACTTCGGCATGGTGGGACGGCTGGACGAGTCCAGCAAGGCGGCGCTATTGCGGATTGCGCTCGCGGCGACGCGGGGCGACGCGGACCGGCTCGTGGACGCGCTCGTGGCGGCCGGGATGGCCGGCGGCGCCGGGACCCGCGCGGCGCTCAAGCGCGATCTCGGCCATTTCCTCAGCCGGTACGCGGACCGGCCCATCAAGGAGGTCGCGGCCCGGCAGTTCGTCCATGAGGTGCTCACGACCGCGCACCGCCACCGCCTCCAACTGCCGACGGAACTCGTTCAGCTGGCCAAGGTCATCGCCATGAGCGAAGGCCTGGGCGCTCAACTGGACCCGGAGTTCAAGCTGTTCGAGTTCGCGGCCCCCTATTTCCAGCAGGTCTGGCTCGAGGGACGGTCGCCGTTTGCGGTCAGCCGCCGGATCGCCGCCGATGTTCTGGACCTCGTCGACCTGGCGGGCGGGTTCCCCCGGCGGATGGAGCGGCTCCTCGTGCAGGTCGAGCGCGAGGGGCTGCAGACGGCCACGCGGCTCCAGGGTCTGGAACCGGTGATGCACCAGCTGTCGCGCACGGCGAACCGGCTCAGCCTCAGCATTCTGACCGCGGCGCTGATCGTCGGCCTCGCGCTCCTCATGCAGTTCTACCACCCCCCGTTCTGGCCGAGGATCGCGGGCCCGTTCTTCTTCCTCTCCTTGCTCGTGGCGTGGGGGCTTGGGGGATGGCTCCTCTGGTCGATCGTGCGGGATCGGTGAGGCGGAACCGGCGTGATGCCGGCTCCGCGCCGCTCAGCGATCGATCCGGGTCAGGTCGGACCGGTTCCGCCAGAGCAGCACGACGGCCACGCCGGCCGTGAGCACGACCAGGGCGACCGAGACGGCCCGGTCGACCGGCGAGCGTGCCTGGGGCACGACGGTCTCGCCGGCCTGGGGCATCGCGGCGGAGTGGTCCTGTTGTCCGCCGGAGGCTGGAGCCATCTGCCCGGCTGCAGGTGAAGGGGCACCAG
>JAPVSX010000054.1:0-11832 GCA_047519495.1 Armatimonadota bacterium | reverse complement strand
GGGCGCCGCGGAGGCGGCGCTTACGATGCCCGATGGGCGCACCGTGCGGGTCCGGGCGGTGGACGGGATGTTCCTCCTGCCGCCGTTTGCGCGTACCGGCCTGTACCGGCTCGCAACGGTCGCGGGGACCCGGACGCTCGCGGTCGGTCTCGGGTCCCCGCGCGCGGGCGTAATCAAGCCCGGGTCGCCGCCGACCGAGCCCGCGATCCCGCCGGACGCCGGCGCCGCGGGCCCCAACGCCCTCGTTCGCGTCTCCCTCTGGCCCTGGCTGCTGCTGGGCGCGGTCGCGGCGGCGGTGGCGGAGTGGACGCTGGCTACGCGGTCCGCCGCCTCATCGCGTCGCACGCCGGGATACCGCGCTGAGATGGTGTGGCGCGGTAAGGCGGTCCGTCCTGCCGCACCGCAGCTGGCTGCGCCGCATCACTCGAGTGAGACATCGAGACATCCCGGCGCGTGGATACGCAAGCGCGGTAACCCGCGCGGAGACGAGACGTGATGCCGCTTCTCACGTTCGCCCATCCGCTCGCGCTGCTGCTCCTGCCGCTCGTGGCGCTGATCCTCTACCTGGGCCGCCGGCGCGTCGGGGCCCGCTGGCGGGTCGCCGCCGTGCTCCGTGCCCTCACCGTCGGCCTGCTGGTCCTGGCGGTCGCCGGGCCGGCGGTGCGGGTGCCGGCCGCCGGGACGAGCGTGATCTTTGCCGTCGACCGCTCGTTGAGCATCACGCCCGCGGGCCGCCGCGCCGCCTCCGAGTTCCTCACGGACGCCCTCACGCGCATGCACCCGGGCGATCAGGCCGGGGTCGTCACGTTCGCAGGCCGCCCGTTGCTGCAGGCGCCGCTTGCACCTCACCCCGGGGCAGACGCGCTCGGGCCGGCCCCGGAGCCGGATGCCACGGATATCGGCGAGGCGATCGACCTGTCGCTCCGCCTCCTCCCGCCGCAGGGCGCCCGGCGCATCGTGGTGCTGAGCGACGGGGGAGAGAACCGGGGAGACGCGGCGGCCGCGGTCCGCCTGGCGGCGGCGTCCGGCGTGGCGGTGGATGCGGTGCCGCTTGCGGCCGGCACGCCGGACGAGGTGCTGGTGGACGATGTGGTGGTTCCGGTCGAAGTGCATGCCGGCGAGGCGTTCGAGGTCCGCGCGGTCCTTCGCGCGACGGTGCCGGCCGCGGCGACCGTGACGCTCCGGCGGGACGGCGCGGAGGTGGCGGCCCGGCAGGTCCAGCTCGCGCCGGGCGCCACGGCCGTTCGTTTCTCCGACACGGTGAGGCGGGAAGGGACGCTGCGCTACCGCGTGGACGTCACGGCGTCTCCTGACACGATCCCGGACAACAACCACGGCGACGCGCTCGTTGTCGTCCGTGGGCGGCCGCGAGTCTTGTTCGTGAGCGCGGCCCCGAGCCAGTTGCCCGGGTGGCTCACCCGGCAGGGCCTCCGCGTCGACGTCCGTGGGCCGGACGAGGTGCCCGCCCTGTCGATCGGCCTCGCGCCGTACGGCAGCGTCGTTCTCGACGACGTCGCCGCGATGGACCTCACCCGGGCGCAGCAGGAGGCGCTGCGGACGTTCGTCGGCGCGGGCGGCGGCGGGGTGGTGGCGATCGGCGGCCCGCACAGCTTTGGGATCGGCGGCTACGCGGGCACGCCGCTCGAGGAGCTGCTGCCGGTCAAGATGGACGTCCGGCAGACGACCGCGCTGCCGACCGTGGCGATCGTGCTCGTGATCGACACCTCGGGGAGCATGGAGGCGTTCGGCACCGAGCTTGCCAAAGAGGAACTCGCCAAGGAGATCGCGTCGTCCGTGATCGACCTTCTGGGCGAGCACGACCAGATCGGCGTCATCACGTTCGACCAGGAGTACCGGTGGCTGGTGCCGCCGACGGAGGCCCGGTACCGAAGCCGGGTTCTCGACCAGGTCTCACGGCTCCGGGCCGGCGGCGGTACCGTGATGTATCCGCCGCTGGCCGCAGCGCGCGCGTTTCTCCGGAAGTCTCCGGCCAAGATCCGGCACGTGGTCGTCCTCAGCGACGGCCTCACCGACCCCGGCGACTTCCACGAGCTCGCCACCGCGATGGCACGGGACAGGATCACGGTCAGCACCGTGGCGATCGGGCGCGACGCCGACGCGGAGTTCATGCGGAACCTGGCGCGGTGGGGCGGCGGGCGGGCATACGTCGCCAAGGACCTCTACAGCATCCCCGAGATCTTCACGACCGAGGCGCTGGTCGCGGTGCGCTCTTATATTGTGGAGGAGCCCGTGCGGCCGGTGCGCGCCGGCCCGGCTCCGACCCTGGAGGGGCTCGCGCCGCCGCCGCCGCTCGCGGGGTACGTGGCGACGGTGCCCAAGCCCGCGGCCGACGTGGCGCTCGCGAGCCAGCGCCGTGACCCGCTCCTGGCCACCTGGCGCTACGGACTCGGCCGGACGGTCGCGTTCGCGTCCGACGATGGGCTGCGCTGGACGGGCGGGTGGGCGGCCTGGCCGGACGTCGCGCGGTTTTGGTCCCAGGCCGTCCGGTGGACGCTGCGCGACGACGGGAGCGGCCTGTACCTCGTGACGACGCGCGATCCGCAGGGCGCGCAGGCCCGCGCCGTACTCGACGTCCGGCGGCCCAACGGCGCGCCGTGGGATGGTCTCGCCGTGTCCGGCGAGGTGGAGGCCCCCGGCGGGGGACATCGCGTGGTCGCGCTCGAGCAGACCGCCCCCGGCCGGTACGAGGGGACCTGGCCGGCGGAGGACCAGGGAATCTACACGCTGACGGTCGCCGCGCAGGACGGCCGCGGCGTCGTGGGGTCGCGAACGGCCGGGCTCGTGGTCCCGTACTCGCCGGAGCTGCGGGCGCCCGGAGGCAACCTGGCGCTGCTCGGCCGCCTCGTGGAAACGACCGGGGGCGCCTTCCTCCATGCGCCGGAGGAGGCGTTCCGTCCCGGCCGCGGCAGCGGGACGCGCGACGCGTGGCCGGCGCTGTCCGGCCTCGCCCTCGGGCTGCTGCTCGCGGAGGTGACCGTGCGCCGGGTGCCGGCGCTCGCCCAGCGGCTCGGCGCCGCCGCGGCGGCAGTCATGGGCTGCGTGCGCGGCGCGGGGCAGCCCCACCCGCCGGCGGAGCGCGGTGAGGACCAGGCGTATGACGCGGCGGACCGGTGGGCCGCCGAAGAGGCGCAGTTCGCAGCAGAAGACACCCTGCGCGCCGCCTCGATGGCACACGCAGCCCGACTGTACATTGCGCGCCTGCGGAACACCCGGAATCCTTAGTCCCCTCGTCGCGGAAGTCTGACGAGGGTTTGACGTAGGCAGATGGCCAGCAGATCTTCCGGCCGGTGGAGGCGGTGGTCCGGTTCCGCGGCCAGCACCCCACGGACGCTTATAGGATCCCACAGCGCGGCGGCCGTCCCGGCGCCGGCCGCCCGCCCCGCCGCGATGTCAAGCGCCGTATCTCCGACCATCAGCGTGTCGGAGACCGGGACGCCCAGCAACTCCGCCGCGGTCCGCACCGGCTCCGGGTCCGGCTTGTGCCGGGTCACGTCCTCGTCCGCCACGATCACCCGGCACCACCGGTCGAGGCGAAACGCCTCCACCGACGCCCGCGTCGTCGCCCGCCGCTTCGACGTCACGATGCCGAGCCTGTAGCCGCGGCCGGCCAGCGCGTCCAGCACCTCCGGGACGCCGGGGAACAGGCGGGCAAGGCGGTCGTGGAGCGCCAGGTAGCGCGCGAGGTAGTCCTGGGCGAGTTCTTCGTCCCGGTCCGGCGCGAGCGCGTGAAACCGCTCGCGGATCGGTAGGGCCCGGCTCTTGAGGATCGTTGTCCGGCCGACCTCCCGCTGGAGGCGGACGCGGCACGTCTCCTGGAACGCGGCGATGATCAGGTCCGCGCTGTCGAGCAGCGTGCCGTCGAGGTCGAAGAGCAAGGCTCGGTATCGATGGAGTCTGGTCATCCGTCCCACGTGTCGGCCGGGCGTCCCTCCCACAGCGCAGTGTAGAGGGAGAGGAGCGCGTCCCGCTCAAGCGGGCGGGGGTTGTTCGGCCGGGGATACTGGTCGAGGCACTCCGCCACGAGCTCCGGCAGGCGGTCCCGCTCGAGCCCGAGCGTGCGAACCGCTTCCGGAATGCCGACGTCCTGGCACAGCGCCTGCACGCGCCGGACCGGATCCGCGCCGTCCAGCCCCGCGGCCTCGGCCACTGCCCGGAGGCGCGCGCCGGCCGCCCGGCGGTTGTACGCCATCGTGTACGGCAGCGCCAGGGCGCACGAGAGGCCGTGGGGCAGGTGCAGCCGGTTGGCGATCGTGTACGCGATCGAGTGGCCGAGCACCATGCCGGCGTTCAGCGTGAGCCCGCCCATGTAGGCGGCGAGCAGCATCTCGGCGCGGGCCTCGGCGTCCCCGCCGGAGGCGTAGGCCCGCGGCAGCGCGCGGACGATCAGGCGGATCCCCTGGGTCGCGGTGAGGTCGGTGAGCGCGGTCGCGTTCGTGGAGAGCATCCCCTCGATGCAGTGGCTCAGGGCGTCGAGCCCCGTGTGCGCGGTTACCGCGGCGGGAAGCGAGTGGGTGAGCAGGGGATCCAGGATGACGCCCGCGGCCAGCAGCTGCGGGTGGTTGTTGGCAAATGCCTTCCGTGTGCCCGCCGTTACGACGGCGTTCTGGCTGGCCTCCGCACCCGTGCCGGCGGTGGTGGGCACCAGGACCGTCGGGACCGCGGGCTCCGCAAAGCGCCGGCCGACCAGGTGCGTGTAGTCCATCGCGCTGCCCGGGTTTCGCACCAGCGCCGCGCTCAACTTGGCCACGTCCATGACGCTGCCGCCGCCGGCCCCGGCGACGAGCACGGGGGCCAGCCGCCTGGCGAGCGCCGCCGCCGCGTCGGCCACCTCGACGGTCGGTTCGCCGGGGATCTCGGAGTACCGGTGGATCTCGAACCCGGCGCCGCCGAGGCCCGCCGCGACGTCGCGGGCCAGGCCCAGGCGCTCCACCACGCCGTCGGTCACGAGCAGGACCGGTCCGGGCCTGAGTCCCAGTTCCTGTACGCAGTCGGCGATGCGCCCCGCCGCTCCGGCGCCGTACCAGATCCGGCTCGGAGTGCGGAACGGCCGGGGCGCGCCGTGGAGGGAATACGCCGCCTGCATGAGAGCATCCGCGGCGGACATCCGGCACCTCCGGCCTGTGCCTACGGCGTGAGCCTAAACGCCTCGTGGATCCGGCGGATCGAACGGTCTGGCGCAGTCGTGCAAGCGCGCCGCAGGCTCAGCGAGTTGACCCGCCGTCAACCGAGATGATACCATCGGGGCGGCCTCGCGCGCAATTTTGCCCATCCCCGCCCCCGGGGCCGGAGCCGCCTGATGGTCATCGGCGTCGAGCGCGTTCCCACCGGTGTCGTCCTGCCCGCCACGCTGCCCCGCATGCTTCGGGTCCGCCAGCACTTTCCGCGTCCGCGCATCGATGACGTGCCTGGGGCGGTCCGCGACGCCCTCCGGCGGCTCGATCTGCCCGACCGCCTGCGTGCCCTCGCCGGGGGGCGGTCCGGCGCGCGCGTGGCGATTACCGCGGGCAGCCGGGGCATCCGGGACATCGTCCCGGTGCTGCGCGCAGCGGCCGCCGCGATCCGGGAGGCCGGCGGCGAGCCGCTGCTCGTGGGCGCGATGGGCAGCCACGGCGGTGGGAGCGAGGAGGGCCAGCGCCGGCTCCTCGCGCACCTGAGCGTCACCCCGGACGCCGTCGGCGCGCCGCTCTCCACCTCGATGGAGACCGTCGAGCTGGGGCGCACCGTGCGCGGGTTCGTCGCCTACTGCGACCGCGTCGCGGCGTCGTGCGACGGGATCCTGGTTGTCAACCGGATCAAGCCCCACACCGGGTTCAGCCGTCCGTTCGGGAGCGGCCTGATGAAGATGCTCGGGGTCGGCCTCGGCAAAGCGCCGGGCGCGACCCAGGTCCACCGCGAGGGTGCGGGCGAGCCGATGGCCCGGGCGATCCGGGAGATCGCCGAGGCCGTGATCGCGACCGGCCGGGTCGTGGGCGGGCTCGCCGTGATCGAGAACGCGTACGATGAGACGGCGCGGATCGCCGCGGTGCCGCCCGCGTCCATCCCGGACGAGGAGGTCGCGCTGTTCGCTGAGGCGCGCGCGCTCATGCCCCGCCTGCCGGTGGACGTGATGGATCTGCTCATCGTTGACGAGGTCGGCAAGAACTACAGCGGCACCGGCATGGACGTCAACGTGGTCGGCCGCTGGCGGATCGCCGGCGTGCCCGAGCCCGCCACACCGCGCGCCGAACGGATCGTTGCGTTGCGGCTGTCCGGCGCGTCGGAGGGGAACGCGCAGGGAATCGGCCTCGCCGACTTCACGACCCGGGCCCTCGTCGACCGGATCGACTTCACCGCCACCTACCTGAACTGCATCGTCAGCACGTACGTTCAGCGCGCGATGCTCCCGATGGTGCTCGCGACGGATCGGGACGCGATTCTGGCGGCGCTCGGGAGCCTCGGGCTCGCCGAACCGGGCGGCGCCCGGATCGTCCGGATCCCCAACACGCTCCACCTGGAGGACGTCTCGGTCTCCGAGCCGCTCGCCGGGGAGCTGCGGGACAGGCCCGACGTGGCGATCGCGGGCGAGCCGGAGCCGCTGCGGTTCGACCCCGCGGGCCGGCTGTGCTCCGTCTCCGGTTCATGACTGGAGAGCGGCCGTCCGGCGGAGGCCCCGGCGCTGGGGAGAGCGGGATCAGGGCAGAGGCGGTCGCGCGGGCCGCCCGCCTGCTGCGGCGGAGCCGGTGGACCGCGGTCCTCACGGGCGCGGGCGTGAGCACGGAGTCGGGCCTCCCGGACTTCCGATCGTCCCCGGGCAAGGATCGGCCTGGCGGCCTGTGGACCGGCCTGGATCCGTCGCGGGTGGCATCTGCGGGTGCGTTCGAGCGTGACCCGGATGCGTTCTACGCGTTCTACCGGAAGCGCGTGGCGGGGCTGGCCGGCGCCGCGCCCAACCCCGCCCACCGGGCGATCGCGCGCCTCGAGGCCCTCGGCCTGGTGCAGGTCGTGATCACGCAGAACGTGGACGGCCTGCACCAGCAGGCCGGCTCCCGGGAGGTCGTGGAGGTCCACGGCAACCTCCGCGAGGCGCGCTGCGCGGCGTGCGGCGTGGTCGTGCCGATCGCCGAGATGACCGCGCCGCTCGACGCGGGAAAGCGGCCGCGGTGTGCGCGTTGCGGGGGGCTGCTCCGTCCAAACGTCGTGCTGTTTGAGGAGATGCTCCCGCGCGATGCGTACAGCCGCGCGGAGGAGGCGTGCGCCCGGTGTGACGTCCTGCTGATCGTCGGGTCGTCGCTGGAGGTCTACCCGGTGGCCGGCCTGCCGCACCTGGCGGCGGAGCAGGGCGCCCGCCTCGTGATCGTGAACCGGGATCCTACCCCATGTGACCGCATCGCGGATGTCGTATTGCGCGCTCCGGCGGGCGACGCGCTGCCCGCGATCGTGGCGGCGATAGAGAGTGTCGACGCGCCGGTAGGACCGGGTTCGGCCGGACCCGAAGCGGGGGCCAAGGAGGCGCAGGGTGGCAGCGGCTGAGATCGGCGTGTTCGGTGGATCGGGATTCTACTCGCTCCTCGAAGACGCCCGCGAGCACAAGGTGGACACGCCGTACGGCGAGCCGAGCGATACGCTGACCGTGGGAGAGATCGCCGGGCGGACGGTTGCGTTCCTCCCGCGGCACGGCCGGACGCACCGCCTGCCGCCGCATCGGATCAACTACCGGGCGAACGTGTGGGCGATGAAGTCGCTCGGCGTGCAGTGGGTGCTTGGTCCCTGCGCGGCCGGCAGCCTCCAGCCGCACGTCCGGCCCGGAGAGTTCGTCATCTGCGACCAGTTCGTGGACCGGACGTGGGGGCGGGCGGACACGTTCTACGACGGGCCGATCGTGACCCACATCTCGGGCGCGGACCCCTACTGCCCGACCCTGCGGCGGATCGCGGTGGACACCGCGCGCCGCCTTGGGATCCCGGTGCACGACGGCGGCACCGTGGTCGTGATCCAGGGGCCGCGGTTCAGCACCCGCGCCGAGAGCCGGTGGTTCCAGTCGCAGGGGTGGGAGGTGATCAACATGACCAACTATCCGGAGGGGGTGCTGGCGCGCGAGCTCGAGATGTGTTATGCGAACATCTCCCTGATCACCGACTACGACGTCGGCGTCGAGGGCGGTGCCGGTGTCGAACCGGTCACGCACGAGGCAGTGCTCCGCGCGATCCAGGAAAACAACGAGAAGCTCCGGCGGCTCCTGTTCGCGATGATCGACCGGCTGCCGGCGACACGGGCGTGCGCGTGCGCGGATGCGCTGACCCACGCCCGTCTGGAATAACATCTCTGCATGGCGAAGCTGACCTGGAGAGACTGATTCTATAGTAGAGGGCCGGGGTTCCCTCAATGCGGGGGGCAGGCGCCTTGCCGGGGGGAACATGTGGTGGGGTGGCAAGAGAAGGGGGAATGCGGGTGGCACGGGGAACGCAGGTGGGACGCGTCGAACGGGATCGGGCGGGGCGGACGGCGGGAATGGGCGTGTTTGTCCTGGGCGTCGTGCTGCTCCTCGTCGTGTTCTACCTGGCGTATCTCCAGCTGATGGTGTCCGGGGCGCTCGCCCGCGTCGTGCCCGGGCGGTCGGCCGGCGACGTCGCGCTGCTCGTCGCCGCGAAAGGGCTCTTCCTGTTCCTCCTCGGGTTTGTCGCGTCGGCGGTCGCGAACAAAGGGATCGCGCTCTATCAGGCCGCCGGGTTCGCGCGGGAGGAAAGTTGAGCGCCTGGCCGGGCGTCTTGGCTCACGCGCGTACTGGCTCACGCCGTAGGCACAAGGCCCCCGTCGGAGGGGTTTCGGCGCGGTGGGAGGAAGTTGCGGCCGGGCAGACCGGCGCGGGTGGGAGGCGTGATGGAACTCCAGGTGGAAGTGCGCACAAATGGGGGCGTCTCAGTGGTGGACGTGGCGGGGGAGGTTGACCTGTACACCGTGCCGCGGCTTGAGGAAGCGCTGGCCCGTGCTGCGGCGGGGACCCCGCCGCTGGTGGTCGTCGACCTGACCCGGACAACGTACCTGGACAGCACCGCCCTCCGGGTGCTCACCGCGGCGCTCAAGCGCGCGCGGGAGCGCGAGGGCGAGTTCGCGCTCGTGTCTACGCAGCCGAAGATCGCGAAGCTCTTCTCGATCACCGGCCTCGACCAGCTGTTTCCGCTCTGTGCCACGGAAGACGAAGCGATCCAAAAGGTGCGGACCCGGTCTCCCCGCCGCCCGTGAGCCGGCCGGCGGTGCCGACCCGTCCGCCTGACGCGGTCAGCGCTTGTCCACGAGTCCGTCCGTGAGAGGCGTGCGCCTCGGCATCCGCGGCAAGATCGCGGCCGTGATCCTGATCAGCATGGTCCCGGTGCTCATCCTGGGCGCCGTCCTGTACTCCGACCGCAACCAGGAGCGCCGGACGCTCGTTCTCCGCAACCAGCAGGACGCCGCCCGCGAGCTCGCGTCGGATATCGAGACGTTCATCACCAACGCCGTGCACGCCGAGCGGGCGGCCGGCGCCGCCGTGACCAGCCAGCCGTACCCCGTGATCGGGATCGTCCAGCTCTTTGCGGCGATCCGGGCAAACGACCCCGCGTTTCTCTCGCTCGCCCTTGCGCTGCCCGACGGCCACGTCGAGACGGCCGACCCCCCGGCCGATCCGTACGCCACCGTCGCGGGCCAGTCCGCGTTTGGCCGCGTCCGGGCCGGCGCCGAGTGGGCGATTGGGCCGCCGCGCGTCGTCCAGAACCGTCGCGGGCTCGAGGTCGCCACCGGAATCGGCGAGCGCGACCACCTGATCGCGGTGGTGGACGGCATCGTGGACCTGGGCCGCCTCCCCACCGTGCTGCCGACCGCGTTCGCGCCGGACATGGACGGGATCGTCCTGGACGGGGCCGGGCAAGTGGTGCTCGACCTCCGGCGGTGGAACCGGCCCTCCGACGTGTTCTTGCAAACTCTCCCGGCCGTCCGTGAGGCCCTCGCGGGACGATCGGCCACGATCGCCGGGTTTCGGGACCCGCAGACCGGGACGCGTGAGCTGGGCGCGGCCGTGCCGATCCCGGCGCTGGGGTGGGCCGCGCTCGTGCTCGAGCCTGAGTCTTCGGCCCTCGAGCCGGTCCGCAGCGCGGCGGCGCGGGAGCTCCCGTGGGTCCTGGCCTACGCCGTGCTCGGGCTGCTGCTCGCCTGGGTGCTCGGGAGTGAGCTGAGCGCGCCGATCCTCCATCTCGCGCGGGGCGCGCGGGCGATCGGCCGGGGGGACCTTGGGCACCGCGTGGCCCTGCGCCGCACGGACGAGCTCGGAGAACTGGGCGCCGCGTTCGACGAGATGAGCACGCGCCTCGAGCGCAACGTGAACGAGATGAACGCGCTCCAGGCCGTCAGCGACGCGGCCCTCTCCACGGTCAACCTCCGCGAGCTGCTGCCGACGCTGGTGCAGCAGATCGTCTCGGCGTTGCGGGGGGACGGCGGCGCCGTGTGGTTCGTGGATGAGACGACGGGGGACCTGTCCGTCCCTGCCGAGTTCAACGGCGGGGCGCCCGGAGACGCGCGCCGGCTCCGGCCCGGCGAGGGCGTCGTCGGGCGCGTCGCATCCGGCGGGCGCACGCTCGTCATCTCCGATGAGGACGCGCTGCGGGCCCTTGACCCCGCGCTGCCGGAGCAGGGTGTCCACGCGGCGGCGAGCGTGCCCTTGCGCGTCGGCGGAAGGGTGATCGGGGTGATGCAGGTGTTCTCCCGGCGGCCCCGGGAGTTCCGGCCGCAGGAGGTACGCCTGCTCGAAACCTTTGCCGATCGCGTCGCGCTGGCCGTAGACAACGCCCGCGCCTACGAGCGGCAGCAGGAGATCGCCGGGGTCATCCAAGAGGCGCTGCTGCCGCCGCCGAGCGTCCGGCTTCCCGGCCTGGCGGTCGCCGGTCGTCACCAGTCCAGCCGGGAAGTTGGGGGCGACTTCTACGCGATCCTGGCTCTCGGTGGGGGGAGGGTTGGGATCGCGATCGCGGATGTCTCAGGGAAGGGGATCCCCGCGGCCACGTTGTCGGCCCGCTCCCGGTACCTGTTGGAGGCGTTCGCCCTGGACGGCCGCCCGCCGGACGCCGTACTGGGACGGCTCAACACCGTGCTGGCGCGCGACGTCGGGGCCGGGATGTTCGTCAGCCTGTTCTATGGAGTGCTCGACCCTGGGGCCGGCACGCTCCGGTTCAGCAACGCCGGCCACCCGCCCCCGCTGCTGCTGCCGGCGGGCACCACAGCACCCGCCCCGCTGGAAGCCCGGGGCCTCCTGCTCGGGGTGGACGCCGGCGCCAGCTACACCGCCGTGGAGACCCGCATCGGGACGGGGGACCTGCTCGTCCTGTTCACGGACGGCATCACCGAGGCCCGGAACCCCGCAGGTGAGGAGTTCGGCGAGGGCCAGCTCCAGGCGCTCCTCGGCGCCCTCCGCGAGGCCCAGCCCGAGGACATCGCGGACCGGGTCATGGATGCGGTCGGGCGGTGGACCGGCGGGGGCCAAACCGATGATCAGGCGTTTGTCGTCGCCCGCCTCCTCCCGTTGGGGACGAACATCCTTCCGGAGGCCGCGGCGGGGGGATGACGATGCGGACCCTGCGGTTGCCGCTGTGCCCGTGCCGCAGTAAGCGTACGCAATGATCACGGACGCCAGCGGCGACGATGGCGCGGTGCGCCGCACGCCGGGCCGCCGCGCCGCGAATGTGCGCCGCGGCAGGGCGGAGAGCGGCGCCCGAGGGCGCCCGAGCGCGGCGCCTGTCAACTCATAAATAGGTGTTACCAAGAGGGGTATCGTCTTGTCATTAATCATGTTACCGGGACCCTGCGGCG
>JAPVSX010000053.1:0-11416 GCA_047519495.1 Armatimonadota bacterium | reverse complement strand
TGCCCTCGCCAGGGGGTCCCGGCGCCACCTGATATGGCGGCGGTTTATCCGCAGCCGCGCCGCGCTCGCGGGCGGCGCCGTCGTGGCGCTCTTCTACCTCGTCGCCCTCTTCGCCGACTGCCTGGCCCCCTACCAGGTGGATCAGCGCTTCGTCGAGTACCTGTACCTCCCACCCCAGCAGGTGCACGTCGACCCGCACCTGGGCCTGTACGTGAATGGGCTGGCGAAGAAGGTCAATCCGGAGACGCTCCTCACCACGTTCACGGTGGATCAGGGCCGGAAGCTCCCGGTGCGGTTCTTCGTGCACGGCGAGCCGTACAGACTCGTTGGGATACTCCCCTCGGATGTCCACCTGTTCGGCGTCGCCGAGCAGGACATGGGCGTCTTCCTGCTCGGCACCGACCGCCAGGGCCGCGACATGCTCTCGCGCATTCTGATCGGCAGCCAGATGTCCCTGACGATCGGCCTGGTCGGCGTCGCACTCAGCCTGATCATCGGCTCGATTCTGGGCGTGGTCTCCGGCTTCTACGGCGGCCTTGCCGACGAGCTCGTTCAGCGCCTGATCGAGGTCATCCGCTCGTTCCCTGCGATCCCGCTGTGGATGGCGCTTTCGGCCGCGCTCCCGCAGCACTGGCCCCCCGAGCGCGTCTACTTTGCGATCACCGTGATCCTCTCTGTGATCGGCTGGACGTGGCTCGCGCGCCAGCTCCGGGGGAAGGTGCTGGCCCTGCGGGAAGAGGAGTTTGTGACGGCGGCGCGGGTGATGGGCGGCAGCGACGTCCGGATCATCTTCAAGCATCTCCTCCCGCAGGTGTTCGGGCACATCGTCGTGATCGCCACGCTGGCGATGCCCGGGATGATCCTGGCGGAGACGGCCCTGTCGTTCCTGAACCTCGGCCTGCGCCCGCCGCTGACGAGCTGGGGGGTCCTGCTGCAGGAAGCGCAGAATCTTGAGTCTCTGCGTCACTACCCGTGGCTGCTGACGCCGGCCCTGTTCATCGCGGTCGCGGTCCTCGCGTTCAACTTTTTCGGGGACGGGCTCCGCGACGCGGCGGATCCGTACTCAGCGTAGTCGCCCTCGAGGTCATTGATGAGGATCACCGACGCCCGGCTGGTGACGTTCCGGTACACGTCGCACGTCGTCCGCGACGAGGAAGGCCACAGCCATCCGGGGCCGGCACACGAGGCGATCCAGACCCTGACGATCGTCACGGCCGACGAGGGGGGCGAGGGTTACTGCTTCGGGGGAAGCGATGCGCTCGTCCGTGTGGCGAAGCCCATCCTCGCCGGACAGCACCCGCTGGACCGGGAGCAGATCTGGCAGACGCTCCGCCGGCATCAGCGCCTCGCGGGCGACGCGCTGACGGACCGCGGCATCGCGGTGCTCGACATCGCGCTCTGGGACCTGGCCGGCCGCCTTGCGAACGTCCCGATCTCCCGGCTCCTGGGCGGATACCGCGCGAAGGTTCCTGCCTATGCCAGCACGATGTGCGGCGACGGCCTGCCCGGCGGGCTCGACTCCCCTGAGGCCTACGCCGATTTCGCCGAGGCCCTCGTCGCGCAGGGGTACACGGCGATCAAGCTGCACACCTGGATGCCGCCGCTGGGGCCGGATCCGAAGCGAGACGTCGCCGCCTGCCGGGCCGTGCGGGAGCGGGTGGGCCCGGCCATCCGCCTGATGCTCGACTGCTACCACGACTACAGCCGGACCGAGGCGCTGTACATCGGGCGTGCGCTGGAAGACCTGGACTTCTACTGGTTCGAGGAGCCGATGAGCGAGTCCAGCATCAGCTCGTACGTATGGCTGGCGCAGCAGCTCCGCATTCCACTCGTCGGTCCGGAGACGGCCGGGGGGCAGCTGCAGACGCGCGCAGAGTGGATCCTGCGGGGGGCGTCCGATATCAGCCGCTACTCCGCGAGCCTCGGTGGGATCACACCCCTCATCAAGGCCGTCCACCTGTGCGAGGCCTTCGGCATCCCGCTCGAGGTGCACGGCGGCGGAGCGGCCAACCTGCAGGTGCTGGGGGCCATGGGGATTCCCGGCGAGTACTACGAGCGGGGGCTGCTGCACCCGCTCCTCGACTACGAGGCGGCGACGCCCTGGCTGCGCGCGGTCATCGACCCCCTCGATCGGGACGGGCGCGTGCCCGTTCCCCAGGGACCCGGGCTCGGCTTTGACATCAACTGGGAGTTCATCGAGCGCAACACGCTCTGATCTGCGGCCCGGTGCCCGCAGCAGATGGCCTGGGCCACACGCCGACAGATCGCGCCGGGCTGAGACGGCGCGGCAAGCTGCTAGAGGATGGCCTGCTCCCGGTACTCGCCGTAGACCCGGCGGAACACGTCGCAGATCTCGCCCATCGTCACCCGCGCGCGCACCGCGTCTACGATCGCCGGCATCGTGTTCCCGCCCGCGTCGGTCACCCGGCGGAGGGTGTCGAGCGCGCCGCGCGCCGCGGCCTGGTCGCGCTCTGCCCGGACACGGCGGAGGCGTGCGATCTGGCGCCGCTCCACCTCGGGATCGACCTTGAGGATCGGGATGGGGGTGGCGTCGGGCCGGACGAACTCGTTCACGCCGACGATCACCTTCTCCTTGCGCTCGAGCTGCTGCTGGTAGTGGTAGCTCGCCTCGGCGATCTCCCGCATCGGGTACCCCCGCTCGATCGCGGCCAGCATCCCGCCCATCTCCTCGATCTTCTCGATGTACGCCGCGGCCTCGGCTTCGATCCGGTCGGTGAGCGCCTCGACGAAGTACGCTCCCCCGAGCGGGTCCACGGTGCTCGCGACGCCGCTCTCGTGGGCGATGATCTGCTGCGTCCGGAGCGCGACCGTCACCGCCTCCTCCGTCGGCAGCGCGTACGTCTCGTCCATCGAGTTGGTGTGGAGCGACTGGCACCCGCCGAGCACCGCGGCAAGGGCCTGGAGCGCGGTCCGGGCGATGTTGTTGAGGGGCTGCTGCGCCGTCAGGCTCACGCCGGCGGTCTGGGCGTGGGTCCGCAGCATCCACGACCGCGGGTCGCGGGCGTGGAACCGCTCCCGCATGATCCGGGCCCACATCCGCCGGGCCGCCCGGAGCTTCGCGATCTCCTCGAAGAAGTCGTTGTGGATGTCGAAGAAGAACGAGAGCCGGGGCGCGAACGCGTCGACGTCCAGGCCCGCCTCACAGCCGGCCCGGACGTACGCGATCCCGTCCGCCAGCGTAAACGCCAGCTCCTGCACCGCGGTCGCCCCCGCCTCCCGGATGTGGTACCCGCTGATGCTGATCGTGTTCCACCGGGGCACCTCGCGGGTGCAGTAGACGAGGAGATCCTGGATCAGCTTCATGCTCGGCCGCGGCGGCACGATCCATTCCTTCTGGGCGATGAACTCCTTCAGCATGTCGTTCTGGATCGTCCCGCCGATCGCGCGCGGGCTCGTGCCCTGCGCGTCGGCGACCGCCACGTACATCGCGAGCAGGATGTTGGCCGGCGCGTTGATCGTCATCGAGGTCGTGACCCGGTCGAGGGGAATTCCGTCCAGGAGGCGCGCCATGTCCTCCACGGTGTCGATCGCGACGCCTTCGCGGCCGACCTCGCCGAGCGCGCGCGGGTGGTCGGAGTCGTAGCCCATCAGCGTCGGCATATCGAACGCGACCGAGAGCCCGGTCTGGCCCTGCGCGAGGAGGTAGCGGAACCGCGCGTTCGTGTCCTCCGCGGCGCCGAATCCGGCAAACATCCGCATCGTCCAGAGCCGGCCCCGGTACATCGTCGCGTGGATCCCGCGGGTGAACGGGTACTCCCCCGGGAATCCGAGGTCGCGGAGCGGGTCCTGCCCCGCGAGGTCCTCGGGACCGTAGAGGCGGCCGATCTCGAGGTCCGAGACCGTGCTGAAGCGCGGCGCGCGCTCGGGCTGGCGGGCCAGGGTCTCCCGCAGCGCCGTCTGCTCCCAGCGCCGGCGGGCCTGCGTGAGCCGCTCCCGTTCCGACCGGTCCATCCCCCGTCCCTCCCGCTTCCTCTGCGCCACGCGCCTCGCGTCGCCGCCCCCCGCGTTTGGGGCGGTTACCCTCCCTGCGCCGCCTTGAGCCGGCGGATCTCCTCGGTCAGGAGCGGGAGGATCTGAAACAGGTCGCCCACTATCCCGTAGGACGCCACCTGGAAGATCGGCGCCTGCGGGTCCTTGTTGATCGCCACGACATAGCGGGATCCGGACATTCCGGCCAGATGCTGGGGCGCGCCTGAGATCCCGCAGGCGATGTATAGCTGGGGGTTCACCGTCTTCCCCGTCTGCCCGATCTCGTAATCGTGCGGCACCCAGCCGGAGTCCACAGGGGGCCGGCTCGACCCGACCGCCGCCCCGAGCGCTCCGGCGAGCTGATCCAGGAGGGCGAAGTGCTCCGGGCCGCGGAGTCCACGGCCCCCCGAGACGATGATGTCCGCCTCAGTGAGCGGCAGCGTCTCGCGCGCGATCGCCCGGACCTCGAGCACCCGGGTCCGGACCGCAGAGGGTGCCACCGCAACCGGCACCGCGACCGTCTCGTGGGCCCGGCCGCGGTCCTCGGCTGCCGGCGGGAGCACGTTCGGCAGCACGACGGCGATCCGGAGGGCATCCCCGCGGAACGCCACGCGGGCGATCGCCTTGCGCGTCATCACCGGGCGCGTGACCACCACGCGCTCGCCGTCGAGGTCCACCGTCGCGCAGTCGGTCGCGACGCCGGCGCCGAGACGGGCGGCGAGGCGCGGCGCGAGATCCCTGCCGGCCGCGGTGCTGCCGACGAGCAGGAGGAACGGCCGCTCCTGTGTCAGGAGGGACGCGATCGTGGCCGCGTACGCGTCGGTCGTGTACTGGGCCAGCACCGGCGCGTCGGCCACGAGGACCCGGTCCGCGCCATGGGCCCCCAGGTCGTCCGCGAGGGACGCGATGCCCGAGCCGAGGGCCAGGGCGGTGACCCGGCCGCCGGGCGCGTTCGCGAGCGCGCGGGCCTTGCCCAGGAGCTCATAGGTGATCTTCCGGGGACGCCCCCCCGCGTGTTCGGCCAGCACCCAGATCTCGTGGCTCATCACGGCTCCCGGTCGCTCCGGCCTCGTGGCCCTAGAGGACCTTGGCCTCCTCGTGGAGGAGCCTCACCAGCTCCCTAACGACCTCCCCCGGCTCCCCCTCCAGCAGGCGTCCGCCCTGCCGTTTTGGCGGTTGAGTGAGGCCGAGCACCTCCACGCGCGCCGCGCCGGCCTCGGCGGGGCCGAGCCCCAGATCCGCCAGGGACTTGACCGTGATCGGCGTGCGCTTGGCCTTCATGATGCCGGGCAGCGACGGGTACCGGGGCTCGTTGATGCCTCGCTCGACCGTAACGACGGCCGGGAGCGCGACCTCGAGCACCTCGACGGCCCCTTCGACCTCCCGGTGGACGGTGGCCTTCGCCTCGCCCAGATCGAGCCGGGTGACCGCTGTCGCCTGGGGCAGGTCGAGGAACTCCGCGACCGCCGGGCCGACGATCGCCGCATTGTCGTCGGTCGCGAGCTTGCCGCAGAGCACGAGGTCGCACGGCAGCGCCTTGATTGCGGCCGCGAGGACCCGCGCGACCGCCAGGTGATCCGCGGCGTCGAGCGCCGGGTCTTGGACGTGAACCGCCTGATCGGCGCCCATCGCGAGCCCGGCCCGCAGCGCCTCCGCCGCCCGCGCCGGGCCGGCGGCCACGAGGGTCACGGTGCCGCCGAGACGTTCCTTGATGCGCAGGGCCTCCTCGACCCCGTGCTCGTCGTAGTAGTTGACGACGAAGTTGAGGCCGCTCTCCTCGACGCCGCGGCCGTCCGCCCGGATGCGGATCGGGGCCTCGGTGTCCGGCACCTGCTTCACGCAGACAACGATGTTCATCGGCGGCACGCTCCGGCGGCCCGGCTCACGAGCCGTCCAGGAGGTGCCGGGCGATCACCATCCGCTGCACCTCCGACGTTCCCTCGTAGATCTCCGTGATCTTGGCATCGCGGAAATGGCGCTCCACCGGGTAGTCCTGGATGTACCCGTAGCCGCCGTAGATCTGCACCGCCTGCGTCGCCGCCCACATCGCGGTCTCCGACGCGAACAGCTTCGCCATCGACGCCTCCTGTGTGTGGCGGCGCCCCCGGTCGCGGATCCAGGCGGCGCGGTACATCAGCAGCCGGCCGGCCCGGATCCGGGTGGCCATGTCGGCGATCTTCCACTGGGTCGCCTGGAACTCCGCGATCGGCCGGCCGAACTGCCGGCGCTCCTTCGCGTATGCGATCGCGTCCTCCATCGCCGCCCGCGCGATCCCGAGCGCCTGAGCGGCGATCCCGATCCGGCCGCCATCGAGGGTCGCCATCGCGACCCGGAACCCTCTGTCGCGCTCGCCGAGGAGCCGATCCTTGGGCAGGCGGCATTCCTCCAGCACGATCTCGCAGGTGCTGCTCGCGTGGATCCCGAGTTTGTGCTCGATCTTGCCGACCGAGAGGCCGGGGTCGCCCTTCTCGGCGATAAACGCGCTGATCCCGCGGCTCCCCGTGCTGCCCGCCTCGGTCCGGGCGTAGATGATCAGGACCTCGGCCTCGACGCCGTTCGTCACGAACACCTTGGTCCCGTTGAGAACCCAGGAGCCGACGTCGTCCCGGGCGGTCGTCCGGAGCGAGGCCGCATCCGATCCCGACGTCGGCTCGGTGAGGCAGTAGCACCCGAGCTTCCGCCCGCGGGCGAGGTCCGGCAGGTACGTCCGCTTCTGGGCCTCGGTCCCAAACGCGAAGATCGGGTAGCAGTCGAGGGAGTTGTTGACGGAAAGCACCGCGGCGAGCGCGGCCTCGGCCCGGGCGATCTCCTCGATCGCGATGCAGTAGGACACCGTATCCATCCCCCCGCCGCCGTACGCCTCCGGAATGAACACGCCGGCGAGGCCGAGGTCCCCCAGCTCCCGGATCAGCTCCGGGGGATACCGCCCGGTGCGGTCCATCTCCGCGGCCAGCGGCAGCAGGCGCGTCGTCGCCCACTCGCGGACCGTCGCCTGGACGAGGCGATGCTCCTCGCCGAGCTCGAACTCCACACCATCACCGTTCCCTGTCCGGGGTCTCCGGTTCCTGATACTATCCTACCAGAACAGCGCATCCGGCGGACAGCGTCACCGCGCGCCCACTCTAGGGCGTCGGGTAGTCGTAGAAGCCCTTGCCCGTCTTCCGTCCATGGAGGCCGGCCAGCACCATCTTCCGCATGAGGGGTGGCGGGGCGTACCGGGCGTCCTTGAACTCCGCGAACATCGCCTCGGCGATGTAGTAGGTCGTGTCGATCCCCACGAAATCGAGGAGCGTGAGGGGGCCCATCGGGTGGTTGAGACCCAGCTGCACCGCCCGGTCGATGTCCTCCTTGCTCGCCACGCCCAGCTCCAGGGCGCGGACCGCGTCCAGGAGGTACGGCACGAGCAGCAGGTTGACGATGAAGCCGGGGTAGTCCTTGCACGCGACGACGGTCTTGCCGAGTGTCTCGCAGAACGCGCGGCCGGCGGCGAGCGTCTCCTCCGCGGTCAGGAGGCCGCGGATCATCTCGACCGGCTTCATCACCGGGACCGGGTTGAAGAAGTGAAGCCCCAGGAATCGCGCGGGCCGGCGCGTCACAGCCGCCATCTCGGTGATGCTGAGCGAGCTGGTGTTGCTCGCGAACACCGTCGCGGGCGGGCAGATGCCGTCCAACTCCCGGTAGAGCTGTTTCTTCTCGTCCATGTTCTCGATGATCGCCTCGAGCACGATGTCGCACCCGGCGAGATCGCCGAGCGCGGTCGTCCCGCGGACACGCGCGCGCGCGGCGTCGCGGTCCGCCGCGGTGAGCTTCCCCCGCTCCACCCCGCGCGCCATCGACCGGTCGATCCGGGCCAGGCCGGCCTGGAGGAGCGTGTCCGAGACCTCCCGCACCACCACGGGATAGCCGGCCCGGGCGGCGACCTCCGCGATCCCGGATCCCATGAGCCCGCACCCGACGACCCCGACGTTCCGAACCGTCATGGATCCCCTCCTCTTGTGCGTTCCGCCACGACCTCCAGCACGAGCGGCCGCGGTCCCGGGGCGTCGGGGCCGGTCAGGTACGCCGCCTGCACCATGGGCACGACCTCGCCGAGGCGGCCGGAATCGGCCGTGTGCAGCATGGCGAGCGGGTCCCCGCGGCGCACGCGGTCCCCGATCTTGCGCTGGATCACCATCCCCGCCGCCGGATCGATGCGATCGCCCGCGCGGATCCGGCCGGCCCCGAGCAGGATCGCGGCGTTGCCGAGCGCTTCCGCATCGATGGACGTGACGATCCCGTCGCGGGGCGCCGGGACGGCGTGCCGCACTTCCGCCTTCGGCAGGCGCCCTGGATCCTCGACGATGCGGGCGTCGCCGTCCTGGGCCGCGACCATCTCCGCGAGCTTCCGCACCGCGTCCCCGCGCGCCAGCCGCTCCTCCAGGACCGCCCGGGCCGCGTCGGGGTCCGGCGCCACGCCACCCAGCACCACCATCTGCGCCCCGAGGACGAGGCACAGTTCCCGGAGGTCCTCCGGGCCGTTGCCCCGCAGGGTGCGCACCGCCTCCTCGACCTCAAGGGCATTCCCGACGGCCCAGCCGAGGGGCTGGTCCATGCGGCTGATCACGGCGATGGTCGGCCGGCCCACCTCCCGGCCGATGCCGACCATCGCCTCCGCGAGCGCCCGGGCCTCGGGAAGCGTCTTCATGAACGCCCCGCTTCCCGTCTTCACGTCGAGCACGATCGCGTCGCTGCCGGCCGCGATCTTCTTGCTCATCACGCTCGAGGCGATCAGGGGGACGCTGTCCACGGTGGCCGTCCGGTCCCGCAGCGCGTACAGGCGCTTGTCGGCGGGGACCAGGCGCGCGGACTGGCTCACGATCGCGCAGCCGATGCGGCTCACCTGGGCGACGAGCTCGGCGGGTGACCGTTCGGTGCGCATCCCGGGGATCGCTTCCAGCTTGTCGAGCGTGCCGCCGGTATGCCCGAGCGCCCGGCCGGAAAGCTTGGCGACCCGCACTCCGGCGCTGGCCACCAGGGGCACGAGGACGAGCGAGGTTTTGTCGCCCACGCCGCCGGTGCTGTGCTTGTCCACCTTCCGGCCCGGGATGCCGCTCAGGTCGAGCGTCTCCCCGCTCCGCACCATCGCGGTCGTGAGCGCCCCCGTCTCCCGGTCGGTCATGCCCCGGAAGTGCACCGCCATCAGGAACGCCGCGACCTGGTCGTCGGGGATCTCGCCGCGGACGTAGCCGTCGATGAACGCGGCGATCTCCTCGGGGGCGAGCTCCCGGCCATCCCGCTTTGCCTTGATCACGTCGTAGGGGCGCATCGTGTCAGGCCCTTGACCAACCCTGAGTTAACTCAGGATTACGGCCACCCCCTTTTCCTCCGGCCTGCGGACGCCGCCCGCGGCAGTTAGATCCCTGCCAGGCCCCGGATGATCCGGCGCACCAGCCTGACGAATCGCGGCTCAAGCTCCCGGGCTGCGGCGAGCACGTCCTCGTGGGTCACGGCGCCCGGGGGCGCTGCCCCCCGCTCGATCACGTTCGTGATCGCCGCAAGCCCCAGAACGCGCAGGCCGGCGTGCCGGGCCACGATGACCTCGGCGACGGTGGACATCCCGACGGCATCCGCCCCCCACCGGGCCAGCATCTCGATCTCGGCCGGCGTCTCGTACGACGGCCCGAGCACGCCCACGTAGACGCCCGTTCGCAGGGGTATCTGCTCCTCCCGGGCCGCCGTCTCCGCGAGCGCGCGCAGGGCCGGATCGTACGCGCGCGACATGTCGGGGAACCGGGGACCCAGGACATCGTCGTTGGGGCCGACGAGCGGGTTCGTGCCGGAGAAGTTGATGTGGTCCGCGATGGCCATCAGGTCGCCGCGGCGGAAGGCGGGGCGCAGCCCTCCGGCGGCGTTCGTCACGATCAGGGCGCGCGCGCCCAACGCGGCCAGCACCCGGATCGGGAACGTCACCTGCTCCGGCGTGTACCCCTCGTAGAGATGGCACCGTCCCTGCATCGCCGCGACCGCGCGGCCTTCGAGGCGCCCCACGATGAGCCGCCCCCGGTGGCCGGCCGCCGTGGGCACCGGGAAGTGCGGGATCTCCGCGTACGGCACCGCCGCGTCCGGTTCCACGACGTCGGCGAGCGCGCCGAGCCCGCTGCCGAGCACCACCGCGACCTCCGGTGCGCGGGCGGTGCGCCCGCGGATACCCGCGACGGCCTCGGCGATCCGCTCCCGCAGCGTCGCGCGCCGGCTCCCCGGGGGGCGGCGGGTCACGCTTGGGCCACCTGGTCGAGAAAGCTCGTGCCCACCCGGGGGGCGGCCGCGCCGACCGCCTGAGCGACCGTGGCGCCCACGTCCGCGAACGACCGGCGCACGCCCAGGTCCACCCCGCCCCGGACGCGGGGGCCGGCGACCAGGAGCGGCACGTACTCCCGGGTGTGGTCGGTACTCGGCGAGGTGGGATCGTTACCGTGGTCGGCGGTGATGATCAGGAGATCGCCCAGGCCGAGCCCGGCGACGATCGGCTCAAGGTGCGCGTCGATCCGCTCCAGGTCGTCGCCGTACCCGCGCGGGTTGTTCCGGTGGCCGAAGAGGGTATCCAGATCCACCAGGTTGGTAAAGATCAAGCCGCGCCGCGCCGTCCCCATCACCCGGAGCGTCTGGGCCAGCCCGTCCATGTCGTCGTGGGTGTGGACCGCCTCGGTGATGCCCCGGCCGGCGAACAGGTCGGCGATCTTGCCGATCGCGACGACCGGGACGCCCGCGGCGTGGAGGTGGTCGAGGACCGTCGGCTCCGGAGGCAGAAGTGAGAAGTCGCGCCGCCGGTCGGTCCGGACGAAGTGGCCGGGCTCGCCGGCGAACGGACGCGCGATGATGCGGCTCACCGCGTGCGGGCCCACGAGGATCTCGCGGGCGATCCGGCAGTACCGGTACAACCCCTCGACGGGAATCCGCGCCTCGTGGGCGGCGATCTGGAACACGCTGTCGGCGGACGTGTACACGATCGGGCAGCCGGTGCGGAGGTGCTCCGCGCCGAGCTCGGCAATGATCTCGGTGCCCGAGGCCGGCCGGTTGCCGAGGACGCCCCGGCCGATCCGGGCCTGGAACGCCTCGATCACCTCCGGCGGGAAGCCGTGGGGATAGGTCGGAAACGGCCGCTCGAGAACGACGCCCATCAGTTCCCAGTGGCCGGTCGTGCTGTCCTTTCCGGCGGACGTCTCTACGAGCTTCCCGAACGCGCCCGCGGGCGCGGGATCGGGCGGGACGCCCTGGACCGGGACGATGCGGCCGAGTCCCAGGCGGCCGAGGACCGGAAGGTGGAGGCCCCCGCAGGCGGCGGCGGTGTGGGGCAGCGTGCTGGCCCCCACATCCCCGTAGCGGGCGGCATCGGGCGCTTCGCCGACGCCGCAACTGTCGAGGACGACGATGACGACGCGGTCAGACC
>JAPVSX010000052.1:0-2351 GCA_047519495.1 Armatimonadota bacterium | reverse complement strand
GATCCGCCGCACCGCCTCGAGCGGCACCGGCCCCGCGTAGGGACAGCCGAACGCGACCGCGATCCCGACCTCCACGGACGCGAACGGTGCGGCCCGCAGCGCCTCGGTGATCGCCGCGAGCTGCGCGAGCGATTCTTCGACGGTCATCCGCACGTTCGCTGTGTTGAACCGGTCGGTCGCCCCCACGACGAAGGTCAGGTGCTGGACCCCGGCCTCTCGCGCGCGCTCGAGCCCTGTGAGGTTCGGGATGAGGGCCGAGACGCGCAGCCCGGGCAGGGCGAGCGCGGCGCGGGCAACGGTATCGGCGTCGGCGAACTGCGGCACGGCTCTGGGTGAGACGAACGAGGTCGCCTCCATCGCGCGCACGCCCGCCGCGTAGAGGGCTTCGAGGAGGCGAAGCTTCACGTCGGTCGGGATCACGCGGCCGACGAGCTGCAGCCCGTCGCGAAGCCCGACCTCGGTGATCGACACCCGCGGAGGCAGGCGCATCAGATCACCCCCCGCCCCCGGAGCGTCTCGACCTCGCCGGCCGAGAGGCCCAGCAGCCCGCCGTAGACCTCGGCGTTGTGCGCCCCCATGCGGGGACCGGCCCACGCGATCCGGCCCGGTGTGCGGCCGAACCGCGGCACGATCCCGGGCAACGCGAGCGGGCCGACGTCCGGGTCGTCCACCTCCACGATCATCCCCCGCTCCCGGAACTGCGGGTCCGCGGCGATACCGGCGATGTCGTACGCCGGCCCCGCCGGGACGCCCGCCTCCGCGAGCCGCTCGTTAACGTCGCGGAGCGAGAGCTGCGCCGTCCACGCGCCGACCGCGGCGTCGAGCTCCGCCTGCCGGCGTCCCCGTCCCTGGTCGTGCGCCAGTTCCGGGTCGGCGAGCCAGTCCTCACGGCCCATGAGGGCGGCGAGGCGGCGGAACACGTTGTCGTTGTTGGCGCCGATCACGATGAACTGCGCGTCCCGGGTGGGATAGATGCTGCTCGGGGCGACGCCCGGGAGGCCGGTCCCGTGGCGCTGGCCGACAACGCCGAGCTTCTGGTAGGCCGGGAGGAGGTCATCGAGCAGGCTGAACGTGGCCTCGGTGAGGGCGACGTCGATTGCCTGGCCGCGGCCGCTTTGTGCGCGCTCCGCGACCGCCGCCATCGCGGCGAACGCCCCGTACAGCCCGGCGGCGGTGTCGGCGAGCGCGAACCCGACGCGGGTCGGCGGCCGGTCCGGATACCCTGTGAGGAAGCGGACGCCGCCGACAGCCTCGGCGACACCCCCGAACCCGGCCCGTTCCCGGTACGGCCCGGTCTGCCCGTACCCGGAGATCCGCACCATGATCAGGCGCGGGCAGGCGTCCCGGACCTGCGCGTAGGCGAGGCCCCACCGCTCCAGGACGCCCGGCCGGAAGTTCTCGACGACGATATCGGCGAGGCCGTAGAGCCGGCGGGCGAGCGCCCGGCCGTCCTCGGCATGGAGGTCGAGCGTGATCGCCCGCTTGTTCCGGTTCATCTGCTTCCAGAGGAGGGAGTGCCCGCGGACCTGGCTGCGCCAGCCCCGGACCGGGTCACCGCGTCCGGGCTGCTCGACCTTGATCACGTCGGCGCCCAGGTCGGCGAGCAGCCGGGCGCAGAACGGCCCGGCGATCATATTGCCGAGATCCAGAACCCGCAGGCCGGCAAGCGGGCCGGGGCCCACGGCGTGAGCCAATACGCCCGGCGATGAGGCCGACGGCATCAGACGGGCGCGTCCTCGGGCCCACGCGCGCCGGGGGCCTTGCCGGGCGGGCCGATGACGCGGTCCTTCCGGAGGCGGGCGATCTCCCCCGCGGAGTAGCCGGCCTCGCCCAGCACCGCGTCGGTGTGCTCCCCCAGGAGCGGTGGCACGCGCCGGATCTGCCCGGGCGTCTCGGACAGCGTGATCGGGATCCCGATCAGCTTCACGGTCCCGAGCGCCGGGTGCGGCTTCTCGACGAGCATCTCCTGGTGGAGGATCTGCGGATCGTGGAACACCTCGGCCAGGTTGTAGATCGGCCCGCACGCGACCCCGCGCTCGTTGAAGAACGCCACCCACTCGGCCGCCGTGCGCGCCCGGAGCGCATCGCTCAGGATCGCATCCAGCTCTGCCCGATGCGCGACGCGGTCGAACACCGTCGTAAACCGCGAATCGGCCGGCAGGTCGGGCCGGTTGAGCGCCTCGCACAACCGCTTCCAGACCGCCTCGTTGCCGGCGCACAGGTTGAACGGGCCGTCCTTCGCCTGGTAAACGCCGAACGGCGCCGACAGCGGGTGGTGGTTGCCGGCGACGCCCGGCGGGACCCCGGTCTCGAAATACATGCCGGCGCTCCAGGTCAGCAGCGAGACCATG
>JAPVSX010000051.1:0-3678 GCA_047519495.1 Armatimonadota bacterium | reverse complement strand
TCTTGGCGTCCTCATACTCCGAGTTCTCCATCAGGTCGCCGAAGTCTTTGGCCTGCTTGATCCGCTCGGCGATCTCCTTGCGCTTGACGGACTTGAGGACCTCGAGCTCTTCCTCAAGCTTTCGCAGGCCCTCAGGGGTCAGGATCGTTTCCTTCTCATCCATATCGCTCGGCTCACCTTAGGGGGGCGCAAACCCCGTCATAAGAGGATACGAGACTGAGGGCACTGCCTCCTCAGCCTCGAACACGACCGTAGTATACAGAACGGCCCCCGGGTTGTCAAAGGCTCTCGGGCACGGGGCGAGGCGCGCGCACGCCGCGGGCGGCGCGGCGGATCGCCTCGACCTCGTCGTCGGAGATCCTGCGCTCGAACCGGCGGAGTCCCGAGAGGCGGAACCCGTGCCTGCGCATCAGCGCGTGGATCTCTTCCACCTTCGCCAGTTCGACCTCCGGCCCGAGCGTGTAGTCCTCGTAGCGGTGCTCCAGGGCCAGCAGGATCGTCTCGGCCATGCACGCCTCGCAGGAGCCCGGCGGAAACCCGAAGTCCAGGCCGAAATCCACCGGGCCGGGCACGTCGATCACGCCGCCGTCGATCACCAGCACGTCATGCCGGCGGTCGTACACCAGGCGGGACACGTTCCGAGGCCGTGCCACGTCACAGACGACTGCCCCGGGCCGGAGGTCTTCCGGCTGGATCAGCGCGTCGGTCGCCGAACTCACCGTAATCACGATCTCCGCCGCGCCGACCGCGCGGGCGATGTCCGAGGTGACCGAGACCGGGGTGGGCGCCGTCTCGCGGAGGCGCGCGGCGAGCCGCTCGAGCCGGTCCCGGGACCGCGCGACCAGGACGAGGCCCCCGACCCGGCGGGCGAGGATCTGGCTGCACGCCGCGCCGATCGAGCCGGTCGCCCCGATCACGGCCACCACGGCGTGCCGGACGTCGATCCCCATCCGGGAGGCCCCCAGGAGCGCGCCGTCGATCGCCGTGGCGGCGGTGAGGCTGTTCCCCGTCGTCACGCCGATCTCGAGCGCCCGCGCGACCGAGAAGCCCCGGTCCCCCGCGATCTTGGTGAACGCGGTGAGCCCGAGAATCCCGGCGCCCAGCCGCTCGGCGATCCGGCCGGCCTGGATCAGCCGGCGGGCCACCAGGTCGGGCGGCGCGCCGAGCAAGACGCGCGGGGTCCACGGCAGGGCGATGAACCACCCCTCGGCCCTGGCACCCGTCGCGGACACGATGCCCGTGATGTGGGACGCCTCGAACGGCGGGATCGCGCGGAAGACGCGCTCGACGAGGCCGCCCGGCAGGAGGCGCGTCACGGGAAACTTGCGGGCGAAGTCCGCCGCGTGCAGTGGATGGATGACGAGCCCGAACCGCCCGACCGCGGCGCTCATCGCCTGCCGGTCCCCCGTCACCGCGGGGTCCCCGCACCCTGCGGGCCGGACGGAGGCGCGAGCGCCTCGACGCGCGGCCGGAACCCCGCGCGCAGCATCCACTGAACGAACTCGTCGGGCGAGAGCTCCCCGCTGGGCCGGCCGGCGAGGGCGACGACGATCGCCTCCAGGACGTTCGTCGCGAACGACCGCCCGTCCATCTCCGGCGCGGCGGTGATCAGAGTGCGCACGCCCCGCCGGCGGAGCGCCTCGCGGTCCTCCGGCGTGATCGTCTGGGTGAAGACCGTCTTGCCGGCCAGGTCGTCGGGCATGTACCGGCGGATGAAGTGGAAGTCCCCGGCGATCACCTCGGCCCACCGGAACAGGTGGGGGTACCTGGGCGTCGTCTTCTCCTGCTTGGCGCCGGTCGGGTAAAGCAGCGTGAACGGGAGCCTGGTCACGATCGGGAGGAGGCACGCCGCCAGGCGGCGCACCGTGGCGAGCGACCGCATCGGGACCGGCAGGCCGAGGGCGAAATAGAAGTCGCCGAACAGCGTCTGCGCCCCGGCCTGGACGAACGCCTCGGCCATCCCGTACCGGTCGACGCTGCTGACGAGCAGCACCCGGCGCCCGGCAAACGAGATCCCCGCCTCCCGCGGCAGGTACTCGAGGATCAGGTATTTTTCCCACGACGCCTTGATGCCGCCGCCGTCCACGACCGGGGTGTGCCGGACGCCCCGGATGAGGCGCGCCGCGTCGCGGATCTGGTAGCGGCGGGCGCCGGCCCGGAGGTACAGGTCGATGCCGCCCATGCCGATCGCGCTCACGCGGCCGTCCAGCTGCTCGACGAGGGTGCGGAACTTCGCCATGTCACCGTCGGTCCCGATGCGCTCGACGATGAACGGCTCACCGAGGATCTCCGTTTCCACCCGCTTGTCGCGGGTACTGCTCCCGAGGCTCACGCTGACCACGTGCTTCATCCCGAGGTCTGTTAGACCCGTTCCCGGGCCTCTCCTGCCGCGGTGTTCCGCGCGTAGAGAATGCGGAGACCCTCGAGCGAGAGGTGCGGGTCCACGTGATCGACGCAGCCGCACTCATGGCCGATCAACTCCGCAAACCCGCCCGTGGCGACGACGGTCGCCGCACTCCCGAGCTCCTGCCGCATCCGGCCCACGAGGCCTTCGACCAGGCCGACGAAGCCGTGGACGACCCCGGACTGCATCGCGGCCACGGTGTTGCGGGCGATGACCTGGGGCGGGCGCACGAGCTCGACCTTCCGGAGCTGGGCCGCCTGCTGGACGAGCGCCTCGACCGAGATCCCGATGCCCGGCGCGATCGCGCCGCCGAGGAAGTCTCCCGCCGCCGAGACCACCGTAAACGTCGTCGCCGTGCCGAGGTCGACGACGATCGCAGGCCCCCCGTACTGCTCGTACACCGCGATCGCGTTCGCGATGCGGTCGGCGCCGACATCACGCGGGTCGTCATAGAGAATGCGCATCCCCGTCCGGATCCCGGGCCCCACCTCGAGGGGCGTGACGTTGAGGTAGTCCCGGCAGAGCCGGCGGAGTGTTTCCACGAGCGGCGGGACCACGCAGGCGATCGCCACCCCGGTCACATCGCCGAACCCGTACCCGCGGAACTGGAGCAACTGGTGCCAGAGCATCGCGTACTCGTCGGCGGTTCGATCCGACGCGGTGGCGATCCGCCAGTTCGCGACCTGCCCGTGATCGCGATACAGGGCGAGTTTGATGTTCGTGTTGTTGGCGTTGACGGCGAGGAGCATCGCGGGACCCCTCCGTTCCAGTCTGCCGTGCAGTACCGGACGGAACACCGAGAAGGCAGACGGCTGAGTCCGGCTCCCTCGTGGGATGCCGGCCAGCTCTAATCTACCATACGCTGGACATCGCGTCACGTCGACGCCCGCTGAGAGCCCGCTGCGGAAGTCTACGACGGTTCTTGAGGGGACAGGAGGTCCGGCCCCGGCCCCCATCGCGTGTCAGCCTCCTGCCAGCCCGGGCACGCCCCCGAGGGTGCGCGCGGATCGCACCGACCGCATCACGGCCTCCGCCACGACGTCGGCCACCGCCGCCTCAAGCGCCACCGCCTCCGCCGCCGCGGTCCCGGTGCTCAGCACGAAGAACGCGTCGCCGTCGAACGAGGTATGCGAGGGCGAGACCGCCCGCGCCAGGCCGGCGTGCGCGAGCAGCGCGAGCCGGGTCGCCGCCGCCTTCGTCAGGGCCGCGTCCGTCGCGACGACGCCGATTGTGGTGTTGGTGGGCACGCCTCCCGCATCCGGCGGGCCGTCTTG
>JAPVSX010000050.1:0-13366 GCA_047519495.1 Armatimonadota bacterium | reverse complement strand
CTGCGGGAGATGCTGCCGGAGTTCGACGAGGCGGGCCTCCAGTTCGTCCAGGTCTCCCAGCTCGTCCAGTAGCCGGCGCCGCAGGGCCGGCGGGCGCGCGCCCACATCCCCAGCGCCTCCTGCTACAATCGATGAAGCGCAGGCGCCGCCAGCAGGCCACCAAGCGTGCGGTCGCCGCACCGGCGGAGCGCGTACCCTCGGAGGGACTCCATGCGCTTCTTGCTGTCCGACACCACGATCCGCGAAACGTCGTGCGACCTCCTCGCCTTGCCCGTCCCCGAACCGGGCACGCTTGACGGCGACGCGGACGAGGTCGACCGGATCGTGGGCGGACGCTTGAGCGGGGCGGCCCGGGACGACGGGTTCACCGGAAAGCGCGGACGCACGGTTCTGCTCCACACGCCCGAGGCGCCGTTCCGCCGGGTCCTGCTCGTCGGCGTAGGACGCGACGTGGCCCCCGAGTCGCTCCGCCGCTACGCCGGCATGGCGCTCCGGCGGGCCCGGGACGTGCGCGCCGCCCGCGTCGCTCTTGTCGCCCGGGCGGGCGCCTCGCTCGCCGACGCGCCGGCGGAGGAGCGGGTGCGCGCCGTCGTCGAGGGCGCCGGGCTCGGCGCCTACCGGTTTGACCGGTACCGGCAGGCCGACGACGGGGTGGAGGCCGCCGAGGTCGCCGTGCTCGCCCGAAACGGCGACCGGGGGGCGATGGGTCAGGCGCTCCGGGCCGGAGAGGCGGCCGTCCAGGCGACGTGCCGCGCCCGCGATCTGGTCAACGAGCCGGCCAACGTGCTCACGCCGACCGCCCTCGCGGACGCCGCCCGGGAGATCGCGGCTCGCTCGCGCCTGGGGGTCACGGTGATCGACCTCGACGAGGCGCGCGCGATGGGGATGGGACTGTTTGCCGCCGTCGCGGCGGGAAGCGCGCAGCCGCCCAAATTCATCGTGCTCGAGTACCGGCCCGAGCGCGCGGGCGCATTGGCTCAGGCGCGTACTGGCTACACCGCAGGCCCCGGCCCGGGGGCCGCGCGGACCGTGGCCCTCGTCGGCAAGGGGATCACCTTCGACAGCGGGGGCCTCGACATCAAGACCGCGAGCGGCATGCGGACGATGAAGGGCGATATGGCCGGGGCGGCCGCGGTCGTGACGGCGATGGGCGCGCTGCGCGACCTCGAGGTCCCGGTGCGCGTCCTGGGCATCGCGGCGGCCACCGAGAACATGACGAGCGGCCAGGCGATGCGGCCGGGCGACATCGTCCGCGGGCTCGGCGGCAAGACGGTCGAGATCACGAATACCGACGCGGAGGGCCGCCTCGTGCTCGCCGACGCGCTGGCCTACGCCGTCCGCGCCGGCGTCGACGAGATCATCGACCTCGCGACGCTCACCGGGGCCTGCGTCATCGCGCTGGGGGATTACACCGCCGGGCTGATGAGCAACGACCAGCCGCTCGCGGACCGCCTGCTCCGCGCTGCAGCGCTCGCGGGCGAGCAGCTGTGGCAGCTGCCCCTCTATGAGGAGTTCCTCGACGCGATGCGGGGCGAGATCTCCGACCTCAAGAACTCGGCGGGCCGCGAAGGCGGCGCCGAGCGGGCCGCGGCGTTCCTCCGCGAGTTCGCCGGGGCGACGCCGTGGGCGCACCTCGACATCGCGGGCCCCGCGTTCTCCGAGGATAAGGGCGCCCCGCCGTACGTCTCCCAGGGCGGGACGGGGTACGGGGTCCGGACGCTCCTCCGCTACCTGGCCGCGCCGATGTAGGCGCCGGAATACAGCCAGCCGGCGACGGCGCCGCCAACGATCGGACCGATCCAGTAGACGAGCTGGTTGGCCCAGTCCCCGGCGACCAGCGCCGGGCCGAACGCGCGGGCCGGGTTCACCGCCGCGCCCGTCAGCAGCCCGAATGCCAGGATGTCCACCGAAATCGTCAGGCCGATCGCGAGCCCCCCGATGCGCGGCCCCTGTGGATGCACGGCCGTCCCGAAGACCACGATGACGAGGAAGAACGTCCCGATCGCTTCGAGCAGGAGGCCGGCCCCTGGAGAGACGCCGGACGCGAGCGCCGGGGTCCCGAGATGGACGGCGGCCGCGGCGTCGTGGGGGTACGCGCTCCCGAGCGCCAGCGCGCCGAGCGTCGCTCCGATCAGCTGCGCGACGATATACGCCACGCCGCGGCCGAGCTTCATCCGCCCCGACGCCAGGAACCCGCACGTCACCGCGGGGTTGAAGTGCCCGCCCGAGACGACGCCGAGCGCCGACACCATCACCCCGATCGCCAGGCCGTGCGCCAGCGCGATCCCGAGAAGGCCGACAGCCCCCCTGGTCGCTTGATCCATGATGATCGCGCCTGCGCCGGCAAAGATGAGCGTGAACGTCCCGATCACTTCGGCGAGCAGCGGCTTCCACGGGGCCTGTGGCATGCGCACCTCCCGGAGTGACTCCGTCCGCATCCGCATCCGCGCGCGCCCGGTTCGGGCGCCCTCACGGGCACGCATAAGAACTACGCGCCCGAGAGGAGCCATCCTCTCCCTCAGGCCGCACGATCCGGGTGGCGGGGACGAGCACCGAGACGCATCTGGAGGGGCCCGCCTCCCGGCCTACGGCGTGAGCCAGGACGTCCCGGGACCAAACCACCGGCACTGGGTTCTCGTCGAGGACACGTTCGCCCTCGGGGCCCTCCGGGAGGCTGGGCCCCTCCTCCCTGGCGTGATAAACTCAATTCATGTTCGCCCTCCGCCCCGCCGGCACGCGCCGGCATCGTCCATGAGGCGCACGTACCGCACCCTCGAGGAGAGCCGCACCCTGCTGGAGGTGGCCGCCGGCCGCCGCCCGGCCGACCGGTATCTCGACGGGGCGACGCTCCTCAACGTCTACAGCGGCGAGCTGTATCCGGCGAACGTCGCCATCGCGGGGCGCCGGATTGCCTACGTCGGCCGCAGCCGTGCGATGGTCGGCCCCGAGACCGAAGTGCTGGCGCTTGAGGGCAGGACCCTCGCGCCCGGGTACATCGACCCGCACACCCACATCACCGGCATGACGACGCCCGCCGAGTTCGCCCGCGAGGTCCTCCGCGGGGGGACCACGGCGCTCGTGGCCGACACCTTGCAGTTGCTCCTGCAGACGCCGTTCGACCGCCTCCCTGGCCTTCTCACCGACCTCGCGGAGATGCCGGTGCTGATCGTCTGGTCTCTCCGGCTGCACGGGGCGTCTTCCCTCCCCGACGAGACGATGTTCGGCCGCGACCGGATCGCCGCGCTCCTGGACGTCGAGACGGTCCGCGCCGCCGGCGAGGTCACGCGCTGGCCGGCCGTGTATCGCGGCGACGACGACCTGCTCCGCAAGATCGCGCTCGCCCAGGCCCGCGGCCGCCGCGTCGACGGCCACGCCCCCGGCGCCTCGTCCGACCGCCTCCAGGCGCTCGCCGCGGCCGGCTGGTCCTCCGACCACGAAGCGATCACGCCGGACGAGGTCCTCAGCCGGCTCCGGGCCGGAGTGTACACGATGCTGCGACAGTCGTCGCTCCGTCCGGACGTGCCGCTCCTGGCCGCCGCCGTCACCGAAGACCGTGCGCGGTCGGCCCGCCTGATGCTGACCGCCGACGGGCCCGAAGCGGTGACGATCGCCGACTGCGGGTACATGGACCACGTGATCCGGCAGGCGATCGCGGCCGGCATCCCGCCGATCACCGCCTACCAGATGGCGACGCTGAACCCGGCTGCGTACCTCGGGCTCGACGAGGAGATCGGCGGAATCGGGCCGGGGCGGCGGGCGGACATCGTCGTCCTGGACGACGTGCGCAACCCCACGCCCGAACTGGTCCTGGCGCGCGGCGCGGTGGCCGTCCGGGAGGGCCGGTGCGCCGCCGAGTTTAAGCAAGTTGACTGGACGCGCTACTTCCCGCCGCGGTTCCGGCCGACCTGGGATCCGCAGCCGGCGTTGTTCGAGATGCCGGTCCCGGCCCCGACCGGCGCCGCGGCAGCCGACGGCCGGGTTCCCTTCCCGGTGCTGCGCCTGGAGAACAGCGTCATCACCCGGCGCGTGGACGTCCCGATGGCGGTCCGGCGGGGGACGCTGGAGCCGCCCCCCGACGTGCTCCGCCTGGCGCTCGCCGACCGCGAGGGCCGGTGGATCGTCCGCGGGGCGCTCGCCAACTTCGCCACCCGGCTCGGCGGGCTCGCCTCGTCGTTCAACGTCACCGCCCAGTTGATCGTGCTCGGGCAGGACCCGGCGGACATGGCGCGTGCGGCCCGCCGGCTGCTCGCGCTCGGCGGCGGCATCGTCGCCGTCGAGCGCGGGGAGACGATGGTGGAGATCGCGCTGCCGATCGGGGGCATCATGACCCCCGAGTCACTGCCGGCGATCGCGGAGCGCGCACGCGGGCTCTACGCGTTCTTGCGGGCGCGCGGCTATCCGCACGCAGACCCGCACTACACGCTGCTGTTTCTCCCGTATGACTCGCTGCCGGACATCCGGATCACCTACCAGGGGGTGTGGGATGTCCGGCGCGGAAAGGCCCTGGTCCCTCGCCAAGATCTGTGAGCGGCGCGTCACTTCTCGATCTGGATGTTGACGTGCTTCAGCTCCGTGTACTCGAACAGCCCCTCCAGGCCGTACTGGCGCCCCAGGCCCGACTGCTTGAACCCGCCCATCTCGGTCGACTGGAACATCTTCCCGAACGTGTTGATCCAGATCGAGCCGGCGCGGACGCGGGCGGCGATCTTCATCGCCTTGTTGATGTCCCGCGTCCAGGCCGCGGCGACCAGGCCGTACTTGGTGTTGTTGGCGATCCGGATCGCGTCGTCCAGGTCCTTGAACGTCGTGATGCCCATCACCGGGCCGAAGATCTCCTCCTGGGCGATGTGCGCGTCCGGCGCCATCTCGTCGAACACGGTCGGCGCCAGGAAGTAGCCCTTGGCCAGCTCGCCGTCGGTCAGGCGCTGCCCGCCGACGACGAGCCGCGCCTCCTTCTTGCCCTGCTCGATGTACCCGGTCACTTTCTTGAGCTGCGCTTCGGAGATGACCGGGCCGACCTCGACGCCCTTCTCCCACCCCGGGCCAACCTTCATCTTCGGCACCATCTCCTTGATGCGCTCGACGAAGGTGTCGTGGACGCTCGCCTCCACGAGGACGCGCGTCCCCGCGATGCAGATCTGCCCGGCGTTGTAGAACGAGGCGGCGTTGATCGCGCCGCGGATCGCCCGGTCGAAGTTGGCGTCCGCGAAGATGATCGTCGGGGACTTGCCGCCGAGCTCGAGCGAGACCTTCTTCAAGTTCCCCGCGGCGAGGCGCATGATCTCGCGGCCGGTCGACGTATCCCCCGTAAACGCCACCATGTCCACGTCGTCGTGGCGCGCCAGCTCGGCGCCGACCGGATCGCCCGGCCCCGTGACGATGTTCACGATGCCCCTGGGAAACTCCGGGATGCCCTCGATGAGCTTCCCGAGCTCGACGGTCGAGCCCGCGGTGTAGCTGGCCGGCTTGACCACGACCGCGTTCCCCGCGGCCAGCGCCGGCGCGATCGCGCGGGCGAGCAGCGCGAGCGGGGCGTTCCACGGCACGATGATGGCGACGACGCCGACCGGCTCCCGCATGATGATGCTCAGGCTGTTCGGCTGGGGCACCTGCGACCGGCCGAAGATCCATCGGGTGAGGCCGGCGAAGTAACTGGTCGTTTCCGCCAGGCGCAGCGCCTCGCCACGGCTGATCGGGAACGGCTTGCCGCTTTCCCGCGTCAGCTTCGTCGCCAGGTCCTGATGCCGCTCCTGCACGGCCGCGGAGAACTTGGACAGCGCGGCCGTCCGGACGCTGGGGTCGTCCCGCCACTCGGTCGTCTCGAACGCCTCGCGCGCCGCCGCGATCGCGGCGCGGGCGTCCTCGACCGTAGACCGCTGGGCGCGGTAGAGCAGCTCGCCGTTCGCCGGGCTCGTGACCTCGAACAGGCCGCCGCGGGATTCCCGCCATTCGCCTGCAATGAAGTTCTTGTACACTACCGCCTGCTGCGCCGTCGCCATCAGTACGTCCCTCCCATCTCGAAATCGGTCATCCCGTCCACGTCCCGTCCGGATCACACTGCCTGAGCGCACCGAGCTCCTGCGGCGTCGGCTCCGGGGTCGTCCGCAGGTCGGGCGAGACGCGCAGCTCCCATCCGGTGTGCGCCTGCACCTCGTCCACGTCGACCCCCGGGTGGACACGCTCCAGGACCATCTCCCCGGAGTCCCGGTCGAATCCCAGCACCCCCAGGCTGGTGATCACGCGCGCCGGCCCGCCCCCCGGGAGGCCCGCTTCCTGCCGCCACCGGCCGCCCGTGCCGTACCCGGGGGAGGTCAGGTAGCCCACCCGCGCCGGGAACCGCCGGCGTTCGTGCTGCATGATCACGACCGTGCGCCGGGCGAGCGAGGCGATGTCGGCCGCCCCCCCGCTCCCCGGGAGCCGGGTGCGCCGGCCTCCCTCCTCCACCCACGTGGTGTTGAGGTTGCCGAACCGGTCGACCTGCGCGCCGCCCAGAAAGCCGACGTCCACACGTCCGCACTGCAGGTGGCCCATCACGTCGAGGAGCGTCGTGCACGAAAGCGCCCCGACGATATTCGGCGGATCGCCCATCGTGATGATCGGCGCCGCAGGCGGCGTGTCCCGGATGACGCCATTTTCGAACAGGCCGATGATGCGCGGCGCATGGAGGGCGCGCGCGAGGGCGAACCCGAGGAGCGGCAGGCGCATGCCGACGAACACGATCTCGCCGTCGTGGATCTCGCGCGCCGCCGCGACGACCATCACCTGCCGCCGGGTCGCGCCTCCTGCCCTGACCGCGCCGTCCGGTCGCGCCATGGTCAGATCCTTACAGCCCGTAGTTGACGGGCGCGGCGAGGTGCGGCGCCCGCGGCCGCAGCCCTCTCGTGCGCTCGTCGCCCACGCGGGCGAGGTATCCCGCGTGGCCGCGCGTGGTGAGCACCATCCGCTCCAGCCACCCGAGAAACCCTTCCCGGGCGCGCGTCTCGGCGTGATACTCATCGTAGAAGCGGTCGTCCCGGTTGACGTAGCCCTGGGTCGGGGAGGGGTGGGATCCGTACGGCACGCCGACGACCGCGCTCACCAGGAACCCGGGGATCAGGGTGCGGTTCGGGTCGCTCCGAATCACGTGGGATTCCACGATCTCCTCGCAGGTCAAGATCACCGTCCGGGCCGCCCGCGCCGCCTCCAGGGAGACGCCGAGGTTGCCCCACAGGTGGGCGTTGCCGTCGGGATCACACCGCTGCACGTGCAGGATCGTGACGTCGGGCCGGAGTGCGCCGACGCCGAGCAGCCGGATGCCGGTAAACGGACACGTCACCTCCCGCAGGCGTGGATGGTTCGCCGCGATGTCGCTCCCAAGCGCCGTCCGCGACGGGAGGTACGGCACCCCTCGGGCCCCGGCCTCCAGCGCGAGCGCCACGGTCAGATTTGAGTGGTCTTCGACGGCCAGGGTCCGGGGAATCCCTTCCTCGATGGCCCGGCGGAAGTTGTAGGCGATCCCCGCTCCAACGTTGCCGACCCACGCGGCGATCACCCGGGCGACACACCCGGCGCCGATCAACTGATCGAACAGAATGTCGGAGATCGGGCCGACCAGGGTGAGGTCGCGCCGCGCCTGCCGGATGGTCTCGTGCCCCGCTGCGAACGGAATACAGGACTCGAGGCCGGTGCCCATCGCGACGGTCATCCCATCACGGACGTGCCGGGCGATCGCCTCCTCGAGCGTCATCACCTTCTGCACGGTCGCGCCTCTGCCGGCCGGCGCGGCGGTCAGGACCGCGGCGGCGTCTCGGGCGCCGCCGCCCCCCACTTCACCCGCTCGAACACCGTCCGGCAGCCCCGGCAGTAATACTGCGAGGTGAGCGCCGAGGAGCCGAACAGGCTGAACAACTCCGTGTCGCGGGAGCCGCAGAACGGGCAGGCCACCACGCGGTCGCCGGCGGAGACGTCGCGCTCGTTCATCGCCGCACCCTGCGCGCCCGCTCGTCCCAGGACGGCCACGGCAGCGGCTCGGCCAGCACCCAGCGATTCCCATCGGTGCGGGCGGGCGCCTCCACCCCGGCATCCCGGAGGAGCGGGCCGATCACGCCGAGGAATCGCTGCCGCACCCGGTCCCCCGCCTCCTGGAGGACGCCCACCTCTACGAGACGGGCCAGCGCCCCGCCGCCATCCGGTCCAAACCAGCACAGCGCGTCTGCCCAGACCTCCCGCACGATGGCGGCAAGCCCCGCCCGCACCCGCGCGCCCTCGGCCGCAAGCTCGCGGACCCACCCCTGGCCGTGAATCGCATGGTACTCCTCCTCCTCGATGATCTTGCGCGCGCGCTGCCGCAGCGGCAGGTAGCGCGAGTCCAGCGCGGTCCGGAGGACGAGCGTCAGGGCCTGGTCGAGCAGGACGTTCGCGACGATCAGGTGCGGCCAGGTCGGGAACGGGCGCTCGAGGAGCGGCACGGTCCGGGCGTCCGCCGCCGCCCACTCGTGCTCCGACCGGCGCGGCGCGCCGGGCAGCTCTTCCAGCAGGCCGTAGAGCACCCGGGCGTGGCCGAGCTCGTCCTGGGCCATCGCCGTCGCCGCAACGCCGGACTCGATCGTGGGACCGCTGCTGCACCACTCCCCGTACCGCAGGCCCAGGGCGTGCTTGCAGTCGGCCAAGGCCACCACGAGGTCCACGAGGGCCGGGACGCAGTCCTGAGGGAGCGCCGACGGCCGGTCGAGCAGCGGCGTGTTCACGCGTGCGCGTCCACGGCCTCGGTGCGCACGGACTCAACGGAGATGATCGCGCGCCTCGGCACGACGTACATCTCGATCCAGGACTCCTCGTCGTAGATGCTGCGGGCATACACCCGGGCGAGCGCGTCCGCGGGGGCAGCCACGCAGCCGACGTGGCGGAGAGGCTCACCCTCCACCCGGCGGGCAAAGACCTCGTACACCGGCTCCTCGCCGATCGTCTTCACTATACCGCCACCCCCCAGCGGCGAAACTGGTCCCGGGCCGCCTGGGTCAACCGATCCTTCGTCCAGGGAGGATCCCAGGACAGCGTGATCTTCACGTCTTCGACGCCGGGGAGCCGCAGCAGCCGCTCGCGGATGTCGTCCCGGATCATCTCCATGCACGGGCACCCGGTCGCGGTGAACGTGAGGGTGATCGACACCGTTCCCCCCTCGACGGCGACGGCGTAGATGAGGCCCATGTCCACGACGCTGACGGGCCACTCCGGATCGGCCACCTCCCGCAGCGCCGCGAGGACCTGCTCGGGCGTCACCGTGGTCCGGGCCGCCGCGCCGGACGCCTGGGCCGCGACCTCGCCCACCTCAGTGCCCCTCCACGAGCGATCGCATCTGGCGGCGCCCGCGCTGCAGCATCTCAATGAACATCGCGTTGCCGGGCCCGCGCCGCTTCCACCGCGCCATCACCTGGTCCCAGGTGATCGGCCGGTCCATCAGCCACCGGCGCTCGGCCTCGTCGAAGTCCACCGGCAGCGGATAGTCGAGGACGTAGGTGTCGGTCGCCCGGTCGTGGTGCGCCGGCACCCGGAACCCCAGGCTCTCGCACAGCGGCACGGCCGTGCGCAGCCAGGTCTGCCGGAGCTGATCGTTCGTGCTGCCCTTGAGTTTGTACCCGATCTGCTTCCCGTGCGTCTTGAGGGTGTCGGGCAGGCCGAACCACTCCACCGTCATCGGGAACATCCAGTCGACCGCGCGCTGGATCTCCTCGCGGTGCGTCGCGGCCAGCCGCCGCATCCCGTTCTCGCCGTGGCGCAGGTGGAAGTTCTCCTCCTTGTCGACCTTGGCCAGCGCGCGCCGCCACGGGCCGTAGCTGCAGTTCCGGTACACGTCGCCGAGGAGCACAAACCCGGCCCGGTCGTAGAAGGCATTCGCGACGATCAGCTCGATCCAGGACCCAAGCGGCACGTCGAACGCGTATGGGTGCTTGAACTGCGTCGGCGCGCGGTCATAGATGAGGGCCTCGGTATCCACCCCGAGGTCCTCGAGGATGCGGTACCCGATGTGCGCGTGGCTGAGCTCATCCTGGATGATCGCGAGGGCGGAGATCAGATTGTTCATCGACGGCACGTTTCGAGCCGCCGTGTAGTAGCTCGGGGCGCTGATCATCTCGGTATCGGCGGACACGGTGAGGATGTGGATGAGCGTCCGGCGGTAGTCGTCGGTCATCTCGTCTGGGCTCTCGAGGATGTGTCCCTGCTGGATGCGCTCGACGAGCTGCGCGTCGGTGAGCGATGCCATCGCCCTCCGCCCCCTTACAAATATGACACGGTTTTTGCACGAATAACCTAAATTGCGTGTATAATCATTATACGGCTTCGCCGCGGCAGCCGTCAACGAGCAAGCTCAGATGGCGGCGGGGGAGGCCGGCGTCGAGGGAGGACCGGCGCATGCGGGCGAGGTCGCTACTCGTGACGGTCTGGGGGGACACGATCCGCCCCCTGGGCGGGGAGATCGCGCTCGGAAGCCTGATCCGCCTGATGGCGCCGCTCGACCTCTCGCCGCGCGCGGTGCGCGCCGCGATCGTGCGGATGGCGCGGCAGGGGTGGCTCCGCCCACGGCGGGTGGGACGCCGCGCCTTCTATGCGCTCACACCCGCCGGCGAGTGGCGGGTCGAGCAGGGCGTGCGCCGCGTGTACCGGCTGCGCCCCGATCCCTGGGACGGGCGATGGCGGCTTCTGACCTACGTGATCCCGGAAGGCCGCCGGGCCGACCGCGACCGGCTCCGGCGCGAGCTCACCTGGCTGGGGCTCGGCCCGTTGTCGCGAAGCACGTGGCTCACCCCGCACGATCTCACGCGGATCCTGGAGGGCCTCGTCTCGTCCCGCAGCCTCCGCCGCGACGTGGCGCTGTTTGAGGCGCGCCACCTCGGCCCGGACGGCGATCCGGCGCTCGTCCGGCGCTGCTGGGATCTTGAGGCGGTCGCGTCGCGGTACCGGGAGTTCATCACCGCCGCCCGCCCGCACGCGGACGCGCTCCGGCGGCGGATCGCCGCGCGACGGCTCTCGGACTCCGAGTGCTTTGCCGAGAAGATCCGGCTCGTCCACGAGTACCGGAAGTTTCTCTTCGTGGATCCGGGGCTGCCGGAGGAACTGCTCCCGCCCCGCTGGCCCGAACGCGACGCCGCCCGCCTCTTCCGCGAGACGTACGAGATGCTCGCCGGGCCGGCGGGACGGTTCGTGGCGGCGGCCGTTGAGCCGCCGGCGACGCCGGCCGCGGTCAGCGGCCTTTGAACGCCGGCGGCCGCTTCTCGAGGAAGGCCCGGACGCCCTCCGCGCCGTCTTCCGTCACGAACGCGCGGAACAGCGTCTCCCGTTCGTAGGCGAGCCCGTCGTCGAGCGCCATCTCCAGTCCGCGGTTGACCGCCAGCTTGGTGAGCCCGATCGAGATCACCGCGCCGCGGGTCAACGCCCCGGCGTATTCGCGCGTCCGGGCCGCCAGCTCCTCGGCCGGGAAGATGCGGTCCACAAGGCCGAGCGCGAGGGCCTCGTCCGGTGAGACCGTCCGGCCCGTGATCATCAAATCCAGGGCGCGGCTCTTGCCGATCAGGCGCGGGAGGCGCTGGGTCCCCCCGTTGCCGGGGATGATGCCGAGCGTGATCTCCGGCTGGCCGAGGCCGTAGGCTCCGGCCGCCGCGAACCGCAGGTCGCAGGCGAGCGCGATCTCCATGCCGCCGCCGAGGCAGTGGCCGGTGATCGCCGCGATGAACACCACGGGCATCGTCTCGATCCTGCGCAGCACCTCGTGCATGTGCGTGATAAACCTGACCTTCTCCGCAAGCGTGGACGTGGAGAACCACTTCACGTCGGCGCCGGCGGAGAAGAACCGCGGCAGCGTGCTCGTCAGGATCACGGCGCGGATGCCGTCGTCGGCCCGGACCCCGTTGACGGCTTCCTCAAACTCCGCGGCGAACTGGGGGTTGTACGCGTTGGCCGGGGCCCGGTGCAGCGCGATCTGGGCCACCGCTCCCTCACGCTCGAGGCTGATCATCTCTCCCACAGTGCCACCTCCGACTCGATTGCGTCTCGCGTCGTGTGCCGGGCCTGGGCCTGGGCCTACGGCGTAAGCCAGGACGCGCGTGAGCCAGGACGCCCCGGCCTGGCGGTCCTTTGGTTTCGGCGCGTTACAGCCGCTCGCGCAGCCGGAACCGCTGGATCTTGCCGGTCGCCGTCTTGGGCAGCTCCGGCGTGAACTCGATCCAGCGGGGATACTTGTACGCGGCGATCTTGTCGCGGACGAACGCCTGGATCTCCCGGGCGAGCGCGTCCGACGGCGCATGGCCCGGCTTGAGGACGACGAACGCGTGCGGCTTCACCAGCTCGTCCTGATCGGTCCGGCCGACGACCCCGGACTCGAGGACCGCCGGGTGCTGGATGATCGCCGCCTCCACCTCCGCAGGGGAGACCCACTGCCCGCCGACCTTCAGCATGTCATCGGACCGCCCGCAGTACCAGTAGCACCCGTCCGCGTCCCGGTAGTGCTTGTCGCCGCTGCGGAACCACTCGCCCACAAACGCCTGCTTCGTCCGCTCGTGCTTGTTCCAGTAGGAGGCGGCGATGCTGTCGCCGCTCACCAGGAGGTCACCGATCTCCCCGGGCCCGAGCTCGCGGCCGGCCTCGTCCACGATCCGGACGGCGTAGCCGGGAACGACGTCGCCGCTTGCGCCGGGCCGCGCCCGCCCGGGCCGGTTGCTGATGTAGATGTGGAGGACCTCGGTCGAGCCGATGCCGTCCAGGATCTCCACCCCGAACCGGTCCTTCCACCGGGTGAACAGCGCCGCGGGCAGCGGCTCGCCGGCCGAGACGCACAGCCGCACCGCGCCCAGATCCGGCGGGCCTTGCGCCGCCAGCATCGCCGCGTACGCCGTGGGGACGCCGAAGAACAGCGTCGGCCGGTAGCGCCGGATCAGGTCGAAGTACGTCTTCGGCTCGAACCGGCCCGGGTACAGGACCGCCGCGGCCCCGACCCGCAGCGGAAAGTACAGCGCGTTCCCGAGCCCGTAGGCGAAGTACAGCTTCGCCACGGAGAAGCAGATGTCGCGCGCCTCGATCCCGAGAATCCCCTGCGCGTACAGGTCGGCCGTGTAGACCATGTCGTGGTGCAGGTGGACGGTCCCTTTCGGGGCCCCCGTGCTCCCGCTGCTCCAGAGCCAGAACGCCGGCTCATCCCGGTGGGTCGGCGCAGGCGCGAGCTCGGGATCGGCGGCGGCCAGCAGACCGCGCAGCGCGTGCTGTCCCCGGCGCGGCTCCCCCGCGACGATCACGTGCCTGAGGCCGGGGATCTGGGGCAGCACCTCCTCCACCGAGGGCAGGAGCTCTTCGCTCACCGCCAGCACGGCGGCCCGGCTGTCGCGCAGCATGTACGCGT
>JAPVSX010000049.1:0-4328 GCA_047519495.1 Armatimonadota bacterium | reverse complement strand
GCCGGGGAGTTCGCCGCGGTGTTTACCCAGCTCGGCGCGCACCCCCGCGTCTACCGGACCTCGGAGATGTACCGCGCGGGACAGTTCGACGGCGCGATCGCGGGGGCGCTCGACCAGGTCGCGGTGATCCGGGAGATCTACCGCGAGGTCACCCACAGCACGCGCATCGACGACCGTTGGTGGCCGGTCCAGGTGCTGTGCGAGCGGTGCAGCCGGATCGGGACAACGACCGTGCTGGCCTGGGACGGCCGCGAGGTCGAGTACGTCTGCGAGCCCGACAAGGTCGCCTGGGCGCAGGGATGCGGCCACCGGGGCCGGCGCTCCCCGTTCGGGGGCGGCGCGAAGCTGCTCTACCGGGTCGAGTGGCCGGCCAAGTGGAAGATCCTCGGGGTGACCGTCGAGGGCGCCGGCAAAGATCACATGACGCGCGGCGGGACGCACGACGTCGCGGCGGCGCTCAGCGCCCGGGTGTTCGGCCGCCCCGCCCCGTACGCGTTCGCCTACGAGTTCCTGCTCTTCGGCGGGAAGAAGATGAGCACGTCGCAGGCGGTCGGGGCGACCGCCGCGGAGATCGTCCGCGTGCTGCGCCCGGAGCTGGCCCGTTTCCTGATCGTCCGGCCGGTGCCCCGCCGGCAGGTGGAGTTCGATCCCGGGGGCGACACGATCCCGAACCTCTACGACGAGTACGACCGGGCGGCCGCGGCCTACTTCCACGAGGTCGAGAACCCCGATCTCGCGCGGACATTCCACTACTCGAGGGTGGAGAGGGAGCCGCCCCGCTGCTACCGGCCCCGGTTCATCAAGGTCGCCTACTTGATGCAGATGCCCCAGGTGAACCTCGAGCGCGCCGTCGCCCTCGACAAAGGGGCGCTGCTCACCGACGCCGACCGGGCGGAGCTCGACCTGCGCGCGGCCGACGCGCGCCGCTGGCTTGCGTCGTACGCTCCGGACCACTTCAAGTTCGAGGTCCGAGCGCGGCTGCCGGAGACGGCCGCCGCGCTCTCGGCCGCGCAGCGCGCATACCTGGCGCGGGCGGCCGAGGCCCTTTCCGGCCGGGCCTGGACCGGTGAGGAGCTCCACGCGCACCTGCACGCGCTCAAGGATGAGCTTGGGCTCAGCCCGCGCGAGGCGTTCGGGGCGATCTACCAGGCGTTCCTCGGCAAGGACTCCGGCCCGCAGGCCGGGTGGATGCTCGCGGCGCTCGACGCCCAGTTCGTGCTCGGGCGGCTCCGGGAGGCGGCGCGCAATGCCGCCTGAGGCAGGCGCGAGGGACCGTCTGGTCCGGATCGCCGTGCTGGGCTCCTCTAGGGGCCGCCCGCACCCCGCCCTCCAGCCGCACCAGGTCGCCCAGATCGAGGCGGTGGACCCGCGCGTCCGCGTCGTCTGGGTCCGGGACCGGAAGACCTGGCTCGAGGAGGCGCCCGACGCCGAGATCATCCTGGGCTTCCGGCCGCTGCGCAAGGCCGCGGTGCGCGCCCTGGGGCTGCGCTGGGTGCACGCCGCCGGTGCCGGCGTCGAGAACCTCTGCCAGGACGTCGCGGGCACAGAGATCATCGTCACCAACAGTCACATCCACGGGGACGTGATCGCCGAGCACGTCTTCGGGCTGCTCCTGGCGCACGCGCGCCGGCTGCGCGAGGCGTTCGAGTACCAGGCGGCCCGCCGCTGGGCGCACACCGAGCTCCGCGGCCGGATGGTCGCCGGCCGCACGATGGGCATCCTCGGGCTCGGCACCATCGGCCGCGAGGTGGCCCGCCGGGCCGCGGCGTTCGGCCTCCGGGTGTGGGGGACGAGGCGCACCCCTGCGCCCGCCGCCGGCGCCGAGCGCGTCTTCCCCCCGGACGGCCTCGATGAGGTGCTCCGCGTCTCCGACGTGCTGGCCGTCACGCTGCCCCTCACCCGGGAGACGCGGGGCCTCCTCGGCGCGCGCGAGCTCGGCCGCCTGCCGCGCGGCGCGTTCGTCGTGAACGTGGGTCGGGGCGGCCTGATCGACGAGGCGGCCCTCGCCGCCGGCCTGCGGGAGGGGCGTCTCGGGGGGGCAGGGCTCGACGTCTTCGCGGACGAACCGCTTCCGGAAACCAGCCCCCTCTGGACGGTGCCGAACCTGATGATCACGCCCCACGTGGCGGGAGACTTCCCCGGCTACATGGACCGGATCGTCCCGCTGTTCTGCGAGAACCTCCGGAGGTACCTGGCGGGCCAGCCGCTCGCGAACGTCGTCGATCCGGCCCGGGGATATTAGCGGGGGACACTACAGGCGCGGGCAGGAGGAGCTACCGTGAAGCGATACCCGAGTGACCGCATCCGCAACGTCGCCGTCGTCGGCCACGGCGGAATCGGAAAGACCTCGCTCGTGGAGGCGATGCTGTTTGCCGCGAAGGCGGTGGACCGCCTCGGCCGGATCGAGGACGGGACGACGACGACCGACTTCGACCCCGAGGAGATCCGCCGCAGGCTCACGGTGAACGCGGCGCTGGCTCCGCTCGAGTGGCAGGACCACAAGGTCAACCTGATCGACGCGCCGGGCTACCCCGACTTCATCGGGGAGGTCGTCGGCGCGCTGCGCGCCGTCGAGAGCGTGCTCGTCGCGGCCGACGCGGTGGCCGGCGTCGAGGTGCAGACCGAGAAGGTGTGGGCCCTGGCCGAGCAGGCGCGGGCGAGCCGGATCATGGTGATCACGCGGATGGACCGCGAGAACGCCGCGTTCTCGCGGGCGCTCGAGAGCCTCCAGGCGCGGTTCGGCCGCCGGGCCGTCGCGCTCGAGTGGCCGATCGGCAGCGAGGCGTCGTTCGCCGGCGTCGTGGACCTCCTCGAGATGAAAGCGTACGGCGAGGGCGGCCCCCTCCCGCCCGACAAGGTCCCCCCGGACGTGACGGAGGCGGCCCGGGCGGCGCGGGAGCGGCTCGTGGAGACCGTGGCGGAGACCGACGACGCGCTCACCGAAACCTACCTTGAGAAGGGGGAGCTGAGCGCAGACGTGCTCGCGACCGGCCTCCGCGCCGGTGTCCGGGCGGCGGCGCTGTTCCCCGTCCTGTGCACGGCGGCGCCCCGGGGCGTCGCCGTCGCGGCGCTCCTGAACGCGCTCGTGCGCCTCTTGCCGTCCCCCGCCGACCGCGAGCCGCTCGCGGCGAGGGGCGCCAAGGCCGCGGAGGTCGTCCTTTCCGCCGATCCGGACGGGGTCCTGGCCGTCCAGGTCTTCAAGACGATGGCCGACCCCTACGTTGGGAAGCTCTCCTACCTGCGGGTGTTCAGCGGGACGCTGCGGTCCGACTCGCAGGTCTGGAACGCCAACAAGGGCAAGGCCGAGCGCCTGGGCCAGCTCTTCCTGCTCCGCGGCAAGCAGCAGGAGCCGGTGCCCGAGATCCCGGCCGGCGACCTCGGCGCCGTGGCGAAGCTCGCCGAGACTGCGACCGGCGACACCCTCACGGAGAAAGACAAGGCCGTGACGCTCCCCCCGATCGAGTTTCCGAAGCCGGCGATCGCGATGGCGATCGAGCCGAAGAGCAAGGCTGACGAGGACAAGATGGGCTCGGCCCTCAGCCGTCTCCTGGAGGAGGATCATACGCTGGCCGTGCGGCGGGCGAGCGAGATGAAGCAGACCGTGATCTCGGGGATGGGCGAGTCCCACCTCGAGATCGTCGCCGACCGGCTCAAGCGGAAGTTCGGCGTGGAGGTCGTCCTGTCGGCGCCGCGCGTCCCGTACCGGGAGACCGTGCGCGCCCACGCGCGCGTCCAGGGGAAGTACAAGAAGCAGACCGGCGGGCGGGGCCAGTACGGCGACTGCTGGATTGAGATGGTTCCCCGGCCGCGGGGCGAAGGGTACGAGTTCGTGGACAAGATCTTCGGCGGCGCGATCCCGCGGCAGTTCATCCCCGCGGTCGAGAAGGGCATCAAGGAAGCGATGGACGAGGGGGTCGTCGCCGGGTACCCCGTCGTGGACATCAAGATCACGCTCGTGGACGGCTCCTACCACGACGTGGACTCTTCCGAGATGGCGTTCAAGATCGCCGGCTCGATGGCGTTCAAGAAGGCGATGCAGGAGGCGAAGCCGGCGCTCCTGGAGCCGATCCTGTCGGTCGCCGTCCACGTACCGGAGGAACAGATGGGCGACATCATCGGGGACCTGAACGCGAAGCGCGGGCGGATTCAGGGGATGGAGTCGGCCGGCGACGGCACCACGGTGGTCCGCGCCCAGGTGCCGATGGCGGAGATGCTGCGGTACGCGTCGGACCTGCGCTCCCTCACCGCGGGCCGGGGGAAGTTCGAGCAGGAGTTCTCCCACTACGAGGAAGTCCCGGCGCACATCGCCGAGAAGGTGATCGCGGAGG
>JAPVSX010000048.1:0-2937 GCA_047519495.1 Armatimonadota bacterium | reverse complement strand
TGGCCGAGGCCGTCCTCCAGGGGTCCTCGCAGGCCGTCGCCCGGTTGATCTCGCTGGTCGAGAGCCGGGCCGATGAGGCGGTCCCCGCGCTCAGGGCTCTGCACGCCTTCACGGGGCGGGGCTACGTTGTCGGGGTGACGGGCCCCCCAGGCGCGGGCAAGAGCACGCTGATCGACGCGCTCGTGCGGGTGGTGCGGCGCGACGGGCGGCGGGTCGGGGTCGTGGCGATCGACCCGACGAGCCCGTTCACCGGCGGGGCGATCCTGGGCGACCGGATCCGGATGCAGGACCACAGCACCGACCCCGGGGTGTTCGTCCGCAGCATGGCGACACGCGGCCACCTCGGCGGCCTCGCGCCGGCGACCTCGGGCGCGGTCGAGGTGCTCGACGCCTACGGGTGCGACCTGATCCTGGTCGAGACGGTCGGGATCGGGCAGGCCGAGGTGGACATCGTCGGGACGGCGGACACGGTGCTCGTCGTCACCGTGCCGCACCTGGGAGACAGCGTCCAGACGCTCAAGGCCGGCGTCATGGAGATCGCTGACATCTTCGTCGTGAACAAGGCGGACTGCGGGGACGCCGACCGGACGGCCACCGAGATCAAGATGACGCTCGGCCTGGCTTCCGATCGCGGCGGGTGGCGGCCGCCCGTCGTGCTGACGACCGCCACGGGCGGTAGCGGAATCCCAGAGATGCTTCGGGCGATCGAGGAACACCGGGCGTTCCAGGAGGCCCGCGGATTGCTGGCGGCGCGGCGCCAGGCGCGGCGCCGGCGGGAGATCCTCCGAATCGTCGAGGAGCGGCTGCGCGCACGCGTGATCGCGCGCGCGGGGGACGGTCATCTGGATGTCCTGGCGGCGCGCGTGGCCCGCGGAGAGCTCGATCCCTACGCCGCCGCCGAGGCGCTGCTTGACGAGGCCGGGCTCCGGTGAGCGCAGGTCCCGCCCCTGTGCGCCTTCGCCACCTGGCGCTCGCCGTGCGCAATCTCGACGCGGCCGAGCCATTCTATGACCGCGGGCTCGGCCTCCCTCCCGCCGGGCGCGCCGAGCTGCCCGGCGAGGGGATCCGGGTCTCGTTCGTCCCGGTCGGCGAGTCGCAGATCGAGTTGCTCGAGCCGCTCGACCCCCTGGGCGCACTCGGGCGGTTTCTGGCCGCCCGCGGGGGGGGAATTCATCACCTGGCGCTTGAGGTGCCGGATCTCGAGGCCGCGATGGCACGCGCCCGCAGGGCCGGGCTCAGGCTGATCGATGCCGCGCCGAGGCCCGGCGCGCACGGGACCCGGATTGCCTTCGTCCACCCCGGGGCCACACACGGCGTCCTGGTGGAGCTTGTTTCAAAGTAATCGGCCCCAAACTTCCTCAACTCCTCCCTAGCATTGAATTTCGTCTATATGATATAATCCGGCCAGTAGAAAGAAGTCTATAACTCTCGGACATCTCTCCCTTCGTTGCAGCAGCGGACGCACCCCTTGCCGGGCCGGACCGGACTCATTCATCCTGGGACGATCTAGCCATTCGTTCGGCGGGGCCTGTACCTCAGCCCGCGGCTAGGCACGCATGCGAGAGGGGGGAGGCGAATGCCACCGGCGTCATCGGTGCCCGCCCGCGACCTGCGGGCGGCTCTGGGCCGCCAGGCCATTGTTGCCTGTTTCCTGGTCGGTTTGCTGCTGCCCCTACTGGCCGTCGCCGAAACATGGAGCCTGCCTATCGGTCGGACCGTCCATCTCTCTGTCGACGGCCACACCTACACGTACGGCTCCTTCCAGCGCACCGTGCGGGGGGTGCTCGCCTCCGCGAAGGTCACCCTTCACGAGGATGACCAGGTGACCCCGGTGCTCGGGACCTTTATCTGGCCGGGCATCCAGATCTCCGTCGTCCGCGCCGTTCCGTTGACGCTCACCGTAGGTGGAGCCGCCCGGCCGGTCCGCGTCGCGGCGACCACGGTCGGGGGGATCCTTCAGGCGCTCGAGGTGTCGGTCGGGCCGCTCGACCAAGTGTATCCGGCCCCGTCGAGCGTGCTTTGGCCCGGCATGCGAATCACGGTCGAGCGGCGTGAGTACCGCACCTGGGTGGAGCGCGGCGAGATTCCCTTCCCCTCACAGGTCGTAAACGACGCCGGCCTCTTCAAGGGGAACCGGCTCGTCCGTTCGGCCGGCCAGCCCGGCTGGAGGGAACGGACGGTCCGCGCCCTGTACGCCGACGGCCGTCCGGCCGCGGTCACGCCCATGGCGTGGACGGTGGTCCAGACGCCGCTCCCGCGCGTGATCGCTGTGGGCACCCGGGCGATGATCGCCTCTCGCGGAGCGTTCGCCGGCCGGGAGTACATGATCCTGGAAGGGACCGCCTATTACCCCGGTCCCAATAACTACGGGGGCGCCGTTGGGCCCCGGACGGCGATCGGGATGCTGGCGCAGCGCGGCGTGGTGGCCGTGGACCCCTCCGTGATCCCGCTGGGTTCCCACCTCTATGTTGAGGGGTACGGGTACGCGGTCGCGGGGGACACGGGCGGCGCAATCCAGGGCATGCGGATCGACCTCTGCTACAATACGTATGATGAGGCGATCAACTTCGGACGCCGACCGGTCAAGGTGTACCTCCTGGACAAGCGGTACGCGTCTCCGCCGGGCCGGTGACCGGCAGAGGTTCTCCGCTCCTCGGCGGTACGATTCGTGAGCCGCGGGGGATCCGGCGGCGCCCTCCTGGCGACTCCGGAGGGGACCCGCGCCGTGCTCCGGCGGTTCGGCATCCACCCCTCCAAGCGGTGGGGGCAGCACTTCCTCGTGAGCCGCCGGGCGCTCAACCAGATTCTCGACGCCGCGGCCATCACGCCCGGCGACAGCGTTCTTGAGATCGGCGCCGGCCTCGGCACCCTGACCTTGGCGCTTGCGGAATGCGCCGGGTGGGTCACGGCGCTCGAGGTGGACCGGCGTCTCCTGCC
>JAPVSX010000047.1:0-4253 GCA_047519495.1 Armatimonadota bacterium | reverse complement strand
GGGGGGCGTTGGGCTGGACGACCGGCGCCTCGACGATCTGGTCACCGACGAGGAACGTCCCACGGGCCTGCCCGCCGACGGCGCGCATCACCAGGGCGACGGGGGCAGCGGCCGGGGTCGGGTTGGCGAGCGCGAGTTCGAACGTGTACATCACCCCGTAGTTCCCCTGGAACCGCTCGCCGGTACGCTCCTCGCGCAGCAAGTCGGCGTCGTCCCCAAGCACCATCGCCGTGGGCGGCTCTCCGGCCGTGTAGGCGAGCGCCCGCGCGATCTGCGGCCGCGTGAACACGCCCCGCTGGTGGCCCCGGTCGAAGTCCGACGCAAAGCTGGCTGGCGGGGGCTCGGGCTCGCTTTCCAGGCGCGCTACGACCTGCAGGTTCAGGCGGTCGCCCTCGACGAGCCGGACCTGGGCCAGGCCGCTCCCGACCGCGAGCGGGGCCAGGTCATGCACGAACAGCGGCAAGGTCGTGTTGGCAGGGACCTGGAGCAGAAACCCGGCGTGGTCCCAGTAGGCCTGAAGGAACGTCCGTGCCACCGCGTGGCCGACCGCCAGTTCGTCCGCACCACCGGCGGCGCTGCTCTCCGCACCGCTGACCCAGAGGGTCACCGGCGACCGGGTGGGGTTGCTCAAGGTCACCGTGATGAACATGTGCTGGGTCTTCGAGCCGTTCTGGTGATGGTAGAGGAGGCGGACCGTCTCGGACGCCGAGAGCGCGCCGGTGAACAGCACGTTCCCGAAGGGCAGCGTCTCGGGGCTGTTGCTGACCAGCAGCACCTGCGCGTCCGACCACGGCAGGACCATGTTCGTGATCACGACCGGGAGCACGTGCCCGACCGGCGACCCCGCCGGCGGGGCGACCAGGACGGCCGCCTGAACCGCGATCCTCGACGCCGCGGGCAGGTCCGCAAGCGGCGGCGTGGTCCCGGTCAGCGTCACCCGGGCGTTCCGGGCGTCCGGCAGCAGCGTGCGGATCGCCGTCAGGATCGCGAGGCGAACGGTCTCGACCGGGGCGGGTCCTCCCGTGACCTGCACCTGGAGGGCGGGCTGGCCGGGCCCGGGCGCGGCGGCCGGCGCGCCCCAGAGGGCGAGCGTCGCGGCGGCGAGCACAGCAACATGTCGGCGCGTCGGATACATCATCCACAGGCCTCGGCGGGGCACGGCTCGGGCCCGGGCCTACGGCGCAAGCCACTACGGGCCTACGGCGTGAGCCACTACGTCCCGCCAGGAACTCGTGCGTTGATTCCAAGAAATCGGGACGAACTCCTCCCGGCCGACGCGGTGAGGCGGCCCCGGCAACAGGAAGCGAGGCCGTTCGGGGTCGAATGATGCACGCGTGACGAGATCCGGGATACCGCAGGCCGGCCGCTGATGCGCTTCGCCTCATACGCCGCGGAGGGTGGAGAGCGCGCGGCCGTCCTCCTCGGCGACCGGGCCTACGATGTGGAGGCTGTGGCCGCATCCGCCGGGCTGCGGGTCCCCGCGACGCTCGAGGCGTTCATCGAGTGCGGCGCCCTTGCCGAGTTTCGCGCCGCGGTCGCCCGGCTCGGGGCCTGCGGCGTGAGCCACTACGTCCGCCCGACGGTTGCGCCGCTTCGCGAGCCGCGCCTCTGCGCGCCGTACCGCCGGCCGCCCAAGATCTGGGGGATCGGCCTCAACTACCGCGCCCATGCGCGCGACCTCGGCGCGCCGGTGCCGGATGAGCCTGCGTCGTTCATGAAGCCCTGGACGACGATCATCGGGCCCGGGGACACGGTCGTCCTGCCACCGCAATCGCAGCGGGTCACCGCCGAGGCCGAACTGGGCCTGGTCCTCGGCCGCCGGTGCCGGGACGTCGAGGAGCGGCACGCAACGGACGTCCTCTTCGGCTACGTCCCGATCGTGGACATGACCGCCGAGGACATCCTGCGCCGCAACCCGCGCTTTCTCACGCGGGCCAAGGCGTTTGCGACGTTCCTGAGCTTCGGGCCGTGGATCGTCACCCCGGACGAGGTGCCCGATCTCGCCGGGCTGCGCGTGGCGACGCTGCGCAACGGGGAGGTGGCCGCGGCCAACACGGTGTCGGACATGCTGTTTGCGCCGGCGATGCTGGTGGCGTTCTTCTCGCGCGTGTTCGAGTTCGAGCCGGGAGACCTGCTGCTGACCGGCACGCCGGGTGCCGCGGTGATCGAGGATGGAGACGAGGTGGCGTGCCGGCTCGAGGGCATTCCGGACCTCCGGAACCCCGTCCGCCGGGCCGCCGGATGAACGGGAGGGGGGCGATGAAGGTCGATCTGTCCGGGCGCGTCGCGGTGGTCTCGGGGGGAAGCGCGGGGCTGGGGCGTGCGATCGCCCAGGGGCTGGCCGAGGCGGGGGCGGACGTCGTGCTCGGCAGCCGGCGCGAAGATGCGGTCGCGCGCGCGGCGGAAGAGATCGCGAAGCGCACCGGGCGGAAGGCGGTCGGGGTCCCCGCCGACGTCTCGCGCCCGGAGGGCGTCGAGCGGCTGCTCGGGACGGCGCTCAGCCAGTTCGGCCGCCTCAACATCCTGGTCGCCAACGCCGGCGGCCCGCCGCCCGGATCGGCGCTCGTGCTCACCGACGCCCAGTGGGAGCAGGCGTTCCAGCAGAACCTCATGAGCGCGGTCCGCCTGATCCGCGGGGCGGTGGAGCCGATGAAGAAGCAGGGCGGGGGCCGCATCATCACGATCATCACGTCCGGCGTGAAGGTGCCGATCCCCAGCCTCGTCCTGAGCAACGTCTTCCGCTCGGGGGTCGTCGCGCTGACGAAGACGCTCTCGTTCGAGCTCGCCCCGCACAAGATCCTCGTCAACAACCTGGCGCCGGGGCGGATCCGGACCGACCGGACCCGCGCGGTCGACGAGGCCGGCGCTCGGGTGACCGGCCGGACCGTGGAGGAGGTCGAGCGTGAGAGCATCGCCGTAATCCCGATGGGGCGATACGGCGATCCCCGGGAGTTCGCCAGCCTGGCGGTGTTCCTGGCGTCGGATGCCGCGAGCTACATCACCGGGACGACGATCTGCATCGACGGCGGAGCGACGCGGTCGATGATGTGAGCGCGGTGGCGGTAGCCCCCCGCCGCCTCCGTATCTAGTACCGCCCCAGCAGATCGCTGCGGAGATGCAATTTACTGGGGACCCCGGTTCCCTCCGGCGGTCTGTGTCGGGTCGGACGCGGCGAATCAACTTGGAACGGCAATAGCTGGAAAAAGACCTCCACGATGCCGGGATCGAACTGCTTCCCCGCCTGCCCACGCATGTACTCGCGCGCCTCCGCATCGGACCAGGCCCGGCGGTACGGCCGGTCCTCGCGGAGGCTATCCCAGACATCGGCGACCGCGAAGAGCCGGGCCGCCAGGGGAATCTGCTCGCCCCGGAGCCCCTGCGGGTAGCCGGTCCCGTCCCACCGCTCATGGTGGCAGTACGGGATGGGAAGCGCGGGACGCAGGTAGTCAATCGGCGAAAGGAGCTCCTGGGCGTAGATCGGGTGGCGCTGCATGACCGTCCACTCCTCGTCGGTGAGGGGCCCGGGCTTGAGGAGAATACTGTCGGGAATACCCATCTTCCCGATGTCGTGCAGCAGCGCTCCCCGGTAGATGTGGATGAGCTCGTCCTCGATCACGCCTGTGGAGCGAGCCAGATGCAGCGTGATCTCCGCGACGCGCTGGCTGTGGCCCTCGGGCTCCCGGTGCCGCAGGTCGAGCGCGCGGGACCAACCCTCGAGCGTCACGTCGTACGCCAGGACGAGTTCGGCGCTCGACCGCTGCAGCTCGTGCAGCGTCATCGCGTTGTCAATCGCAACCGCCGTTTGGCCGGTCAGCGCCTCCAGGAACTCCATCCACTCCTGGTCCGGCGCGAGCGGGGTGCGGTGGAAGAGCTCGAGCACGCCTTTGACCTGGCCTTTGGAGATCAGCGGGCTGGCGAAGTAGGCGTGGAACTCCTCGTCGGCGAGCAGGCGGTCGCGCGAGAAGCTGTCCGGCGCCTCGCCGAGGTTGGGAACGCTCATGGGCTGGCGGGTCTGCGCGACCCGGCCGGCAACCCCTTCCCCCGGACGGAGCCATCTGCGGGTGACGGCGTGCCCGCGAAACCCTCGCCCCACGACGTACTCGAGCGCATGGGTCTTCGAGTTGAGCAGGAGGACGTCGGCCGCATCCACGTTCATCAGGGTGGTCACCTGATCCAGGAAGATGTTAAGCGTGACCCTCAGGTCCAGGCTGGCGGTGATGGCGATGTCGATCGCGCGCAGCGCCCCCAGCCGC
>JAPVSX010000046.1:0-2542 GCA_047519495.1 Armatimonadota bacterium | reverse complement strand
GGCGACGCCAGCCTGGGCGCAGGGCCCCACGGGCATTCCGCCTGCCGACAAGGTTCGCATCCGGGAGTTCTACCGGCTGGCCTCGGAGATCCAGGAGAAGATCTGGCCGGGGTGGAGTGCGACACCGGCGCCGCTCCTGCTCGTCACGAGCGACGCGGAGTTCCTGACCCACCACCCGTCGCCGCCGCCGGATTTCAGGAAGGTCGCGGATGACCTCTACACCCGCCCGCGCGCCTTCCAGACCGGGCTGCTGGCAACGTTCCCCGCGTTCGGACCGCCCTCGGTGATCGTGATCGGCGAGCCGGCCAACACCGAGGCCAAGACCAGCACGCCGTGGCTGTTCGTCGTGATGCACGAGCACTTTCACCAGCTGCAGTACGGGCAACCCGGATACTACAAGGCCGTGGAAGCGCTCGGCCTGACGGGCGGCGACACGACCGGGATGTGGATGCTCAACTACCCGTTCCCGTACGACGACGCCGCGTTCGGAAAGGCCTTCGCACACCTGCGCGACTCGCTGCTCGCCGCACTGGAGGAGTCGGACGCGAACAAGTTCCGGGCGCTCGCGGTGCGGTACAAGTCGGAGCGGAAGGAGTTCTTCGCGCGGCTTCCCGCCGGCGACCGCACGTACCTGAGCTTCCAGCTCTGGCAGGAGGGGATCGCGAGGTACACGCAAGTTGTTGCCGCGGAGGCCGCCGCACACTACCGGCCGACCGCCGACTACGCCGCACTGCGCGATTTCGAGTCGTTCGCGAGGTATGCCGCGAAGGCAAGGGCGGCCACCCTCGATGAGCTGAAGAGGGTCGAGCTCGCCAGGTCGAAGCGCGAGGTGGTGTACTCGTTCGGGGCCGCCGAGGGGTTCCTGCTCGACCGCCTCGAGCCCGCGTGGAAGGACGGCTACTTCCGGCACCCGTTCACGCTCGATCCCTACTTCGACTGATCGAACGCGCGGCCCGTTCCCTTCGGGTCAGCGCTGGGCGGTTCGCCGTGCGCGCGCCTTTTCGGGTTTGTGGGCCGCGGCTCCGTGGGGCGGGATCCAGTGCTGGGCCCACTCGGCGATCGCGTCGATCGCCGGCATCAGCTCCCGTCCCTTCTTCGTCAACGCGTACTCGACGCGGACCGGCGTCTCCGGCACGACGGTACGCTCGACGATCCCTTCCTTCTCGAGCTCCTGCAGGCGCTCGCTCAGCATCCGGTCGGTGATCGTCGGGATGGCGCTTCGGAGGGTCGCGAAGCGGCAGCGCGCCTTTAGCAGCAGGTAGAGGATGGCGCCGGTCCAGCGGCGGCCGATCAGCTCGCTCGCCCGGTGGAACCGGGGGCACAGCGACGGGATGTCTTCAGGCACTCGCATAAGACCTTCCGATGCAATACTACCGCTTCTTGAGCCAAATTGCAAGTAGCTACTTGACAAGTAGCAACTATCTATTGTATATTACATTCCGGAGGTGAGGAACATGGACCTCGGACTACTTCTTGGGCGACTCGTGTTGGGCCTGATGATGGCGGCCCACGGGTCTCAGAAACTTTTCGGCTGGTTCGGCGGGCACGGGCTTTCGGGCACCGCGGGGTTCTTCGAGAAGCTTGGGTTCCGGCCTGGCCGGCTGTTCGCACTCGAGGCGGCGTCGGCCGAGCTGGCGGGTGGCACGCTTGTGGCCTCGGGGCTGTTCGGTCCGGTCGGCAACGCTCTGGTGATCGCGGTCATGATCGTGGCCGCCGGGAGCGTGCACCTGCGCAACGGCGTGTTCGCGACGGCGAACGGCATCGAGGTTCCGCTGCTCTACGCGGCCGGCGCGGCGACGCTGGCGCTCACTGGACCGGGAGCATACTCGCTCGACCGGCTGCTCGGCATCGCCGCCGCCTGGACGCCGGCGATGGCGTGGGGGGCGGTGGTCCTCGGCCTGGCCGGAGGCGCGGTCAACCTGATGCTCCGGCGGCCCGCTGCCGCGCCGACGGCGGCGTGAGTAGGTTTCGGAAGGGGGAAGGACGATGTCAATCAGACCGATCAAACGGATGGTCGAGAGCAGGCCGACGATCGAAGGCGCGGGGGTGAGGCTGCGCCGCGCGTTCGGGTTCGGAGACACGACCGAGTTCGACCCGTTCCTCCTGCTCGATGATTTTCGCAACGAGAACCCGGAGGACTACCTCGCCGGGTTCCCCTGGCATCCGCACCGCGGGATCGAGACGATCACCTACGTGCTCGCCGGCTCGGTGGCGCACGGCGACAGCCTCGGGAACAAGGGCAACCTCGGCGCCGGGGACGTGCAGTGGATGACCGCCGGCCGCGGCATCATGCACCAGGAGATGCCGAAGGGCGACCCGAACGGGCGGATGCACGGCTTCCAGCTCTGGGCCAACCTCCCCTCGTCCTTGAAGATGACCGCGCCGCGCTACCAGGACATCGCGGCTGCCGACATCCCCGAGGTCGTGGACGACGACGGCACGCAGGCCCGGGTGATCGTAGGCACGTTCTGGGGTAAGACCGGGCCGGTGGAGGGCGTTGCGGCCGATCCCAGCTACGTGGACGTGTCGGTGCCGCCAGGGC
>JAPVSX010000045.1:0-2859 GCA_047519495.1 Armatimonadota bacterium | reverse complement strand
GAACGGCGCCGACAGCGGGTGGTGGTTGCCGGCGACGCCCGGCGGGACCCCGGTCTCGAAATACATGCCGGCGCTCCAGGTCAGCAGCGAGACCATGGAGTCGACGAGGCAGACGTACACCTCCTGCCCCTTCCCCGTTCGTTCGCGCGCCAGCAGCGCGTACAGAATGCCGCGGCACGCCGTCATCGCGCAGTAGAGGTCGGCCAGCGCGATGCCGGCGCGGGTCGGCCCGGTCGAGGGTTGGCCGGTGATGCTCATGAACCCCGACATCCCCTGGGCGACCTGGTCGAAGCCGGGCCGCCTGCTGTAGGGCCCGGTTTGGCCGAACCCCGAGACCCCGCAGTAGATGAGCCGCGGATTGGCTTCGCGCAGGGTCCGCACGCCGAGACCGAGCCGCTCCATCACACCCGGCCGGAAGTTCTCGACCACCACGTCGGCCGTGCGCGCGAGCCGCCGGACGATCTCCCGACCGGCCTCCGTCGTGGTGTCCACGGTGATGCTCCGCTTGCTGCGGTTGGCGGCGGCGAAGAAGTAACTGTTGCCCATCAGGTCCTGGCGCAGGGTCTGGTAGCGCGAGTGGTCGCCGGCGAGCGGCTCGACCTTGATGACGTCGGCCCCGAAATCCCCCAGTTCCTGCGTGCCGAACGGACCGGCGAGAAACCGGGTCAGATCGACGATGCGGATCCCCTGGAGAGGAAACATCGCTAGCGCCCCGTGAACCGGGGCGGGCGCTTCTCGAGAAACGCGCGCACGCCCTCCTGGTAGTCGTCGCTCTCGTACGCCTGCTCGACAAACGCGTCGAGGCCCGACTCGGCCATCCCACCCTCCCCCAGGAGATGCTGCAGCATCATCTTCGTGCCGCGCTGGCTGAGCGGCGCCTGCTGCGCCAGCAGCCGCGCGTATGCATACGTCTCTGCCTCAAGCGCGTCCGGCGCGCAGACCCGGTTCACGAGCCCGATCGCCCGGGCGCTCTCTGCGTCCAGGAGCCGCCCGCTGAACAGGATGTCGCGCGCGTGGCTCGGCCCGACGAGGCTCGCCAGCCGGCGGGTCGCCGCCAGACTGTAGACGATCCCGAGGCGCGCGGCGGTGATCCCGAACCGCGCCGCCCGGCTCGCCCACCGGAGGTCGCAGGCAAGCGCCACTTCGAGCCCGCCGCCGACGCAGAAGCCGTGGATCATCGCGATCGTCGGGCGCGGGAAGTTTGCGAGCGCGTGCTCGGCCCCGGCGACGGTGGCGCTGTACACGCGCGCCGTCCGCGCATCTGCGCGGACGCGCGAGAACTCGGAGATGTCCGCCCCCGACGCGAACGCCTCTGTCCCGGCGCCCCGGAGCACGACCGCACGCACGCCCTCGTCGGCCGCGAGCTCCCCGAGGAGCTCCGGCAGCGCCTGCCACATCTCGACGGTGATGGCGTTGCGCTTTTCCGGGCGGTTGAAGACCAGGGTCGCGATCGCGCCGTCGCGCGCGACCCGCAGGTCGTCCATCAGGTGAGCCTCCAGACGCCGGTCGCCGCAAGAGGGTTCTCCCGCGCGCATACGCGTTCCTGTCCGGGGACGATCTGGCGAAGTGTGACGGTCGATCCCGTCAGCCGTTTCGGAACCCGATGCAGGGCTATGTAGGGCCCGGCTCATTGTCAGGGCCGGGGCCCGATGCTACAATGGGACGGCGTCGGGGAGTGGCGCAGCTTGGTAGCGCGCAGCGTTCGGGACGCTGAGGCCGAGGGTTCAAGTCCCTCCTCCCCGACCACCTTAATGTAGGTACGTTTCGATACGCCTCGCTCGCGGACGCTTCATCTCCAAGGCCTGACGAAGTTCCATCGAACGTGCGTGCCTCTGTCTCCGCATGCGTCGATACGGCACGATACGGCACGGTGGCGCCACAGCCGCTTCACCTCGCAGCAATCCTCAGTCCATTCTATCCGCTGATGAGGGTTCATGCGGCCTCTGTCCCCGCTCGTTGCGCAGGCCGTGCATCGGACCGCGGCCAGGCCACCGCGGGCACCCGATTACGACGACTTGATCCAGGAAGGCCTGCTCCGCGCTTCCAGAGGTCGAGAAGGTCGCCCCGCAGTCCGGGGAGGATCTTGCATAGACCGCTTTCGTGCCTCAATCAAACAAGTGCGGCAGCGAGCGCGGGACTGAGCACCCCCAGGTTTGCTAGTCAGCCGACGGCGCTGGCCGGCGCATGGCAGAATAGACCATCGTACCCATCGCGTGTGGGGGGCCGCTCCCTCGCAATGCGGTCCGTCATCGCCTGGCGGCCAGGCTCACGGCCGTCCGGAGGTGTTGCTCTATTGTAGGAAGCACCTCTTGCGCAAACCGCTTGAGCGCGGGATTGGTCACTTCCCGCGTGAACTGCTCGACGTGGAATCTGAAGTCGAGGGTCTCGAAGCGGAGAAACTCATGATCGAATGCGCTCCCCGAGAGCCTCAACAGCCTTGACCGCTCTCGCGTGGCCGCTTCGTCCAGGCGGCTCGGCAGGGTCGCGCCGATAGCGCGCGCGACTCCCCGGAGTCGTTGCTCGATCGTCGCGTGGTCGGCCATAAGTTGTTGCGCATAGCGCCTGACGAGTGGATCGGCCGCTTTCCTGACCGCCAGACCGGCCAGCGCCGGCTGCGAGTTACCCATGTTGCCTGCCTGGAGCAGGAACTGCCGATCAACCGCATTCAGCGACGTGGCCGCCTCCTCGGGGGCCCGGACGCCTCCCGAGGCAACCACCATGAGGTGCGGCGTGAGCACCAAACTCACCGCAGCCACCAGGAACCGCAGGGGTCCCGGCCGATCCGGCCGCCGGGGCAGCGCTCCCGAGGCCCAAGAGCGCCGGGTTCAGCGCCGGCGCGTGGGCGCCGGCGATCGCGAG
>JAPVSX010000044.1:0-6547 GCA_047519495.1 Armatimonadota bacterium | reverse complement strand
TTCCCGAGGCCCCCCACGCGGCCTGCCCTCCCGAAGGAGTAGAGAGATCGGCGAGTCGCGCGCCCAGGGTGCTCCGGCTCGAGTTTCCACAGCGGGAGGTGGGAGAGGTCCGGCTGCTGCTGCGGGAGCTGACCGGACGCGCGCGCTGCGTTGTCCTGGCCGGCGTCATCGAGACGGGCCGGCTGGTCTTCGCCCGGTCCCCGGGGGACGGACCCGACCTGGCGGCCGTCCTGGGGCGGGCGTGCGGGGCGGCCGGCGGCCGCGGCGGCGGCGCCCCCGAGTTCGCGCAGGGAGCGGTGCCGCCCGGCGAGGCGGTTACCCGGGCCCTCGGGGTGGCCGAGCGGGAGGTGGGCGGTGCCTGAGCTCCCCGAGGTCGAGACCGCGCGGCGGAGCCTCGTCCGCACCGTCGTCGGCAAGACGATCGACCGGGCCGTGGTGCGCCGGGCCGTGGCGATCCGGACCCACACGGCGCCGGCGTTTGCCCGGGCGGTGCGGAAAGCGACAATCACGGACGTCGCGCGGCACGGGAAATCGCTCTGGTTCCTCCTCGGCCGCTGGGTCCTCGCTTTCCACTATAAGCTGTCTGGAGTCGTCCGCTTCCACCAGCGGGCCTCGGAGCCCGACAAGGGGACGGCGCTCCTGCTCGTCTTCGCCGACGGCTCCGGCCTCGAGTTCCGCGATCTGCAACTGAGCTCGTTCCACCTGCTGCGGGCCGGCCGCGAGGCCTCCGCGGCCGATCGGGGGATCGAGCCGCTCGCGCCCACGACGACCTTCGAGGTGTTCCGCCGGGCCCTCGAGTCTCGAGGGACGATCAAGGACGCGCTCACCAACCAGGAGCGCATCGGGGGGATCGGCAACCTGTGGGCGCACGAGATCCTGTTTCAGGCCGGCCTCAGGCCGGACCGGAAGGTCGAGTCGCTCACGGCGGCCGAGGCCCGCACCCTGTACCGCAAGACGCGCGAGACGCTCCGCAACGCCGTGGAGGCCGGCGGCGAGCCCGGCTTTCAGGACGCGTCCGCCCGGGCGGGCCGGTACCGCCTCGCGGTCTACGGGCGCGCGGGCCAGCCGTGCGTCGTCTGCGGCACGAAGATCCGGGGCGGCCGCCTGCACGGGCGCCCGACGTTCTTCTGTCTGTCCTGCCAGAAGTAGCGCTGATGGCCCCCACGTCCGCCGTGTCCGTCGATCCCGCGCTGATCACCGACCTGCTCGAGGCGCTCGTCCGGATTCCCTCCGTGAACCCCGCCCTCGTGCCCGGGGCACCGGGGGAGGCCGAACTGGCGGGCCATCTCGCGACGGTGTGCGCGCGGCTGGGGATGCGGGTCTCGGTCGAGGAGGCCGCGCCCGGACGCCCCAACGTGATCGCGGTGCTGCCGGGCGCCGACCCCGGCCGGGGGCGCAGCCTCATGCTCAACGGCCACATGGACACGGTCGGGACCGCGGGGATGGAGATGCCGTTCACCCCCGAGCGCCGCGAGGACCGGCTGTACGGCCGCGGCGCGTGTGATATGAAAGGAGGCCTGGCCGCGATGGTCGGCGCGGTCGCCGGCGTGCGCGGCTCCGGCCTGGCGCCGCTCGGGGACGTCATCCTGACGTTCGTCGCCGACGAGGAATATCTGAGCGCCGGGACGGCGGCCGTCGCCCGCGTCCTGCGCGCCGACGCCGCGATCGTGACCGAGTATACGGGACTCGAGATCTGCGTCGCGCACAAGGGGTTCATGTGGGCCACGGTCCGGACCGAGGGGCGCGCCGCGCACGGCAGCGACTACCGGGCCGGGGTGGACGCGATCCTCCGCATGGGGCGCGTGCTCGCCGCGCTCGAGCGGCTGGATCGCGACGTCCTCCCCCGGCGCACCCACCCGCTGCTCGGCCGGCCGTCGGTGCACGCGTCGCTGATCGAGGGGGGCGAGGGGCTGAGCACCTATCCGCCGTCGTGCCTCCTCTCGCTCGAGCGCCGCACCCTCCCCGACGAGCGCGAAGAGACCGTGCGTGCCGAGCTCCAGGCGATCCTCGACACGCTGGGCCGGGACGATCCGCAGTTTCGCGCGTCGCTCGAGGTGACCGGGGGACGCCCCGGGCTCGAGGCCGACCGGCATGCCGCCATCGTAGAAGTCCTGTCCCGCGTCTGGACAGACGTCCGCGGCGCGGCCCCGGCCTACGCGGGCGCGGCTTTCTGGTGCGACGCCGCCCTGCTCGCCCAGGCCGGGATCCCCGCCGTGATCTTCGGTCCGGCCGGTGCAGGCGCGCACGCGCAGGTCGAGTACGTGGATCTTCCCTCGGTCGTCACGTGCGCGCGCATCCTGGCCGGCGTGATCACCGAGTTCTGCGGCACCGCGGCGCGGCCGGCGGGGGCGCGCTGAGGACGCGCCCGTGCGCATCCTCACGTTTCTGTCGGACTTCGGGCGCGGGTCGCCGTACCCCGCGGCCATGAAGGCCGCCGCGGCGGCGCACTGTAATGCCGTGTTCGTCGATATCTCTCACGACGTGCCGCCGCAGTCGGTCCGCGGCGGCGCGTACCTGCTCTGGTCGGCTGCGCCCGTGTTCCCGCCCGGCACCGTCCACTGCGCGGTCGTCGATCCCGGCGTCGGCACGGACCGTGCTGCCCTGGCGATTCTCTCGGGCGGCCAGGTCTTCGTCGGCCCGGACAACGGGCTGCTCCTCCCCGCCGCGCGGCGGCTCGGCGCGCCCACCGCGTACCGGCTGACCAACGCCGCGTTCTGGCGCACCCCCGTGTCGGCGACGTTCCACGGGCGGGACGTCTTCGCCCCGGCCGCCGCGTACCTGGCGGCGGGCACGCCCCCCGAACGGATGGGGGGCCGGACCGACGCGTACGTGGTCCTGGCATTCCCCACCGGGCGCTGGACCGGGCGGGAGCTCGACGGCGAGGTGCTGTGGGTCGATACGTTCGGCAACCTGATCACGACGATTCCGGGGACGCTCCTTGAGCGCGTGCCCCTCGGCAGCACAGTCGCCGTAGACGCGGGCGGCGCACCCCTTACGGCAACCGCGGCGCGGACATTCGGTGACGTCGCACGCGGCGCGGCGGCCGCGCTGGTCGGCAGTGACGGCCTCGTCGAAGTGGCCGTGAACGGCGGCAGCGCGGCGGCGCAGACGGGAGCGTCCCCCGGGTCCCCCGTGCGAATCCGCCGGACCTGAGAGGCCACCGGGGCTCGGTGGGTGCGCGAGGTGGGAATCGGCGCGGGGCGCATGGCATATTTGGATGGGATATTAGGTATAATATCAGGTATATTGGTTAAGTGTATGATGGCCGGGCGCGGGTCCCCCAGACGGGGTCCGGCGTCACGTCTCGAGGAGAAGCGCAGATGAACCGTCCCCGCGTGCTGTCCGCGGTCGTGATTGGGTTCTTGATCGCCGTCCTGGCAGTCCCGGCGCCACCCCGCGCCGAAGCGGCGGACGCGCAGTTCGTCCTTACGGTGCTCGACACGCTGAAAGAGAACTACGTGGATCCGCTCCCCGCCGCGCGCATGCTCGACGCGGCGCTGGAGCGCCTGCGCCAGCAGGTGGGTGTCGCGCCGTTCGGCGGGCCGATCCCGGCCGATGCGCCGGACGGCGAGGCGGCGTCGCTGTTCACGCAGCGGTTCGACGAGATCCTGAGCCAGGTGGCCGGCCGCCTCTCCGCCACCGACCTGGCGTTCGTCGCCGTGGGGGCGATGCTCGATAGCCTCCACGACTCGCACACGGGGTTCATTCCTCCTGACATCTACCAGGAAGCGAAGCGGCATGAAGCCGGACAGGCAGCCTACACTGGGATCGGCATCATCCTCCTGTCGCGCGACGGGCAGTTCTACGTCAACGAGGTGTATCCCGGGGGCCCCGCCGAGTCGGCCGGGGTTCATTCGTTCGACCGGGTGCTTGCGGTGAACGGCCGGACGACCAGCGGGCTCAAGGAGGACGACGTCAGCGCGACGATCCGGGGGCCGGCCGGCACGCGCGTGGTGCTGACATTGGGACGCCCCGGAGCCGTGGAGCCCGTGGAGGTTGCGATCGTGCGGGGCCCGATCAAGGTCCCCGGCGTCACGAGCAAGATGCTCGACGGGGACATCGGCTACCTCCGGCTCTACGAGTTCATCCCCGGCGCCAGCAGCGCGTTCCGAGACGCGATCCTGGCCCTCCGGCGGAGCGGGATGCGCGCGATGGTGCTGGACCTGCGCGGCAATCCCGGCGGCCTCGTCGACGAGCTCCGGAACATCGCCGGCGCGCTCCTGCCGCAGAGCTCGCCGGTCCTCCAGATGCGCACGCGGGGCGGCCGGCAGGTGCTGCTCGAGACGTCCGATCCGCCGATCGTCCCGGCCTCGATTCCGCTCGCCGTGCTGGTCGACGAGGACACCGGATCCGCCGCCGAGCTGCTCAGCGCGGCGCTGCAGGAGCAGTCCCGGGCGGTCGTCACGGGCACGAAGACCGCGGGGGCGGTCGAGATCGGTATTACGGTGGATCTCCCCGAGGGAGCGGGCATGAGTGTGACGGTCGCACGCGTGCTGAGCGGGAAGGGGATCCGTCTCGAAGGGCAGGGCGTCGTCCCCGATGTCTCGGAGACCCTGACGACCGCGTCGCTGAACCTCGGGCACGACAGCCAGCTCGACAAGGCGGTCGAGGTCCTTCGGACGAAGCTCGGCGCGCGGAGCGGTGACGCGCGGATCGGTATGGACCGCCGGCCGGCACGCCTGGGGGCCGCCGCCTAGGACGCGTGACCGCGCCGTTCGAGTGTGAGGTCCGCTTTCCGATCCCGGAAATCGCGGCGCTCAAAGCGCGCCTCCGTTCACTCGGATCTGAGGTGCGCCGGTACGCCTTGACCGACCACTACTACCGCCCGCGGGCCTGGCGCTGGGACGACCGCACGTGCGCCCTCAGGATCCGAGAGCATCGCGAGCCCGCCGGTCCGAGCGAATTGCTCCTGACGCGGGTTGAGATCGTCACCACCTCCGGGCTGGTCTTCAAGCGGTCGCTCTTTCCGGAGGGGAAGCTGTGCTTCCACCGGGGGCGCACCGAGGAGTGCGCGCGCGTCTGCGAGATCCTCGGCTTTGAGCCGTGGCTCGATGTCGTCAAGTCTGACTGCGGGAGCTGCGACCTCCCCGGCCTGGGCGCCGCGATCTACGAGTGGATCGAGGGGCTCGGGTGGATGGGCGAGGGCGAGGTGGACGGCGCCGATCCCGGGCAGGCGATCGCCCGCCTTCGCGAGATGTTGCGCGTCCTGGGGGTGGATCCCGCGACCGTGGCCGACCGCTCCATCGCCGTGCTCATCGCCGAGCGGCGCGGGCTGCCGTCGGGCCGGGACTGACCCGTCGGTGACAATGCCGCGTCGCGGTTGACGCGGCCTAGGATGATGTCGGGTCGAGGTTGACCCGACCAGTTATACTGTAGAGTGGTCCGGGGCCGGGTCGCCGACCCGGCCCTTTATGCTGTCCTGGAGAGGAGACCGTATGCGTGGTCCTCTGGTCGCGGTGCTGGTGATCGTGCTGGCCGCTCTGCTCGTGTACTCGTCGGTCGCGGGCACGTACAACCGCCTGGTCCAGGCCCGCCAGCAGGTCAACGCCGCGCAGGCCGAGGTGGAGACCCAGCTCGAGCGGCGGTTCGATCTGATCCCGAACCTCGTCGAGGCGACGCGGGCGGTGCTGGTGCAGGAACGGACCGTGTTCGAAGCGCTCGCCCGTGCGCGGACGCAGTACGCCGGCACGCAGCCGGGCACGCCGCAGCGGGTGGACGCGGCCAACCGGTACGAGAGCGCGATCGCGCGCCTGCTGGTGGTGGTCGAAAACTATCCGGTGCTGCGCAGCAACGAGACCGTGCAGTCGCTGATGCGGGAGCTCGCCTCGACCGAAAACCAGGTCGCGTACGCGCGCCGCGGCTACAACACCGCGGTCCAGGCGTACGACACGACGGTCCAAACATTTCCGACCTCGCTCGTCGCCGGCAACATGGGGTTCCATCTCCGCCCGTACTTCCAGGCCCAGCCGGGCGCGGAGCAGGCGCCGCGGGTGAACCTGACATCCCCCTGATGCGCGTGATCCGGACCATCCCGCCCCGCCTGGCGGCCGCCGGCTGGGTGGCCGCGGTGGTGGCGGTTGGAGCGGCCATCGCCGGGGCGGCGGCGCCGCCGACGTTTCCCCGGCCGGCCGGTTACGTCAGCGACTTCGCCCACCTCCTGGATCCGGCGGCGCGCAGCGCGCTCGACGCGCGGCTCGCGCAGTACGACCGGATGACGGGGAACCAGATCGCGGTCGCGATCTTTCCTGACCTCGGGGGCGTCCCGACCGACAGCTTCGCGGTCCGCCTCGAGGAGGCGTGGAAGGTCGGCCGCCGGGGCAAGGACAACGGTGTGCTTTTGCTGGTAGCGCTCAAGGAGCGCCAGGTCCGGATCGAGGTCGGGTACGGGCTCGAGGGCAGGATCACCGACGCCGACGCGGGGGCGGTCATCCGGCAGACCATCGCGCCGGCGTTCCAGGCCGGACGCTACGCCGGCGGGCTCGACGCCGCGGTGGACGCGCTTATCCGGCTGATTGAGGCGGGCGGCGCTGCGCCGGCGCCGGGCGCC
>JAPVSX010000043.1:0-19926 GCA_047519495.1 Armatimonadota bacterium | reverse complement strand
GCCGACAACGCTTCTGCCGGGGTCAGCCGCATCTTTATACAGGCCAGCGCGATCGCGGTCTGCATGGACAGCGTGGGAGACGAGCCGGGGTTGAAGTCGGTGGCCAGGGCCACCGGGACGCCCAGGGAGACCATCGTCCGGGCCGCAGCGTACAGCTCATGCAGGAGAAAGAACGTCGCTCCGGGCAGCAGGCCCGCGGTGACGCCCCGCTCGGCCATCGCCGCGAGATCATCGGGAGGAGTGTGCTCGAGGTGATCGGCTGAGCGGGCGCCCATCTCGGCCGCCAGGCGTGCGCCTCCCGACGCCGACAGCTGGTCGGCATGAATCTTGAGCCCGAGTCCAAGCCGATCGGCCGCGCTCAGGATGCGCCGAGATTGCTCTATGGAGAACGCGCCGCGCTCGCAGAACACATCGCAGAATTCCGCGAGGCGCTCTCGGAAGACGGCCGGCAGCATCACCTCACAGACCTCGCGCACGTACTCGTCTGCGGTCGCGCGCCGTTTGGAGGGTACCGCGTGGGCCCCCAGGAACGTGGGGACGATGCGCACCGGGTGACTGGCCCCCAGCCGTGCCGTGGCCCGCAGGATCTTCAGTTCATCCTCGAGTGAGAGGCCGTACCCACTCTTTGCCTCAACCGTCGTCGTGCCGTGGAGCAGCATCCGGTCCAGCCGATCCTTTCCGAGCGCGACCAGGTCGGCTTCGGAGGCCTCGCGCGTGGCCCGGACGGTGTTCAGGATGCCGCCTCCGGCCGCAAGGATCTCAGCGTAGTCCGCGCCGCGAAGGCGCAGCGCGAACTCGTGGGCCCGGTGGCCGGCGAAGATGAGGTGAGTATGGGGATCGATGAGGCCGGGGGTGACGAGCCGTCCGGAAGCGTTCACGACCGTGGTCTCCGACGCCGTCGAGATCTCGCGGAGGACCACCTCGGTGGGGCCAACGGCGACAATGCGCTCGCCGACAGCGGCGACCGCCCCATCGGAGATGACCCCCGGGTCGGCAAGGGCGGGCCCTCGCCGCGGCACGCTCCCCCGGGCCAGCGTCGCGAGCTCGGCGGCATGGATGACCACGAAATCAGCCGGCGCGGTCATCGGAGCGGAACTTCCCAGCCAGGAGCGATCTCCATAGCCACCGGGGCGAAGCGTTACGACACGCGGAGCACGGCCCTGAGCGCCGCGATCAGCCGCCTGTTGTCCTCGGGCATACCGACCGTGATTCGGGCCCACGTCGGGAGCCGCCACATCCCACCCGGCCGGATGATCACCCCGTAGGGCAGGAGCCGGTCCGCAACCTGATCGGCGGGCCGGGCGAAGTCCACCAGGATGAAGTTGGCCTGGCTCGGGAGGTGCCGGAGACCCAGCTCCGTGAATGCGCGGTCGAGGAACGCCCTCCCCGCCCGGTTGTTGGCGAACGCCTCGCGAAGGTACGCCTCGTCCTCCAGCACGGCTTCTGCCGCGGCCTGGGCCAGCCGGTCAACGGGGAACGGCTCGCGGACCTGGTTCAGGCACGCCGTGAGCTCGGGGGCTGCGACCGCGTAGCCGACCCGCAGGCCGGCGAGGCCGTAGATCTTCGAGAACGTTCGCAAGACGATGAGGTTCGGGTGACGGTGGAGCAGGGTGATCGCGTCCGGAGACGCCGGTTCATCCGCCCACCCGGCGTACGCCTCGTCGAGGACGACGAGCGTGTCGGACGGGGCAAGCGCGAGCAGCTGTTCCATCTCATCGCCGGAAAGGATGGTGCCCGTCGGGTTGTTCGGGTTGCACACAATCAGCGCCTTCGCGTGCCTGCGGCGTGAGCCAAGACGCGGCCTACGGCGTGAGCCCGCACGTCCCGCCGCGGCCCGCGCCATCGCCGGAACGTCAAATCGCCAGTCGCGCAGCGGCACTTCGACCGGGACCGCGCCCATGAGGATCGCGAGGGATGCGTAGGCCGTGTAGGTCGGCGCGCCGATCACGCACCGGTCGCCCCGGTCCAGGAACGCGAGGCCCAGACAGGTCAGGACGTTGTCCACCCCGTTCGCGAAGACCAGGTGATCCGGGCTGATCCCCAGCCGGGCGGCCAGCCGCCGCCGGAGCCGGATGCAGTCGGGGTCGGGATAGTGGTGGATCCGGTCGATCGCCGAGATCAAGGCCTCGCGGACACGCGAAGACACGCCGAAGGGGTTCTCGTTGCTCCCGAGTTTCGAGACCTCGCGGACCCCGTAGCGCTCCATGACCTCTTCGGCTGATCGCCCGGGGACGTACGGCTCGAGCGCCGAGAGAGCCTTGCGTGCAAGAGGGTGGGACTGGCTCACGGTGTTGCTCCCTTCCATCTGAGCAGACCTGCGGCGTGCACAGGACCGTCGGAGTGTACCAGCTCGGGGCGGCCGCCCGGCGCGTTTTGGCCCACGCCGTAGGCACGCAGCCGGCCTGCGCTCGATTCGACGGCGCCTAGAGGCGCTCCCGCCCGCGCGTCCGCGCGAGCGCCCCGATGACCAGGGCGGCGAAGCGGCGGAGGACCTCGGGATCGGCAGTCCCCGGCCACCCCGCGCGCCGTGCCCAGCCGCGAAGCCGGGCGGTGGAGAGGGTCGTGGCGTAGGCCTGGGGCGAGACGGCGGCCTCCGGACGCCCGCCTGTCCTCCCCGGGGGACGCCGGCCGCCGTAGGCCCGGGACGCCTCCCGCACTACCCCGGAGCGATCTCCGAACGGAGGATAGCCCAGGCGCCGGTCCAGTTCGCGCAGGAGGCGGAGGTGCTCGACGTACAGGCGGTCCATCGAGGGCCGGCGGGCGCCGGCATCCGCGGCGCCCGCACGGGCCACTGGCGCCCGCAGCGACGATCCCCGCACCGGGGATCCACGCGTGGAGGATCCCCGTCCAGCAGCCCCTCCGAGGAACGCCTCGAGCGGAACATTGAGGATCTTCGACAGCCGGAGCAGGTCGGCGAGGGAGACCCGGCGCTGGCCCATCTCGTAGCGGTCGATCGCGCTTGGCGAGCGGCCCAGCCGGGCTCCGAGCGCGGCCTGGGAAAGCCCCGCACGAGCCCGCAGCATCCGTAGCCGCTCCCCCAGTTTCGCGTAGAAGTCCATCCAGCGCCTCGTTGACAGATCGTCATAGTGACAATACCACGGGAAACAGACAATCACAAGACATCAGTGCTACAGCACGTAGACAATTTGGCATTCCTATATTGACAGAATGTCACAATCCAGTTAGGTTGGACCCAAGAGGGTAACCGCGGATGAGAGTCCGTCTCAAGCGCGCGGCCGTCGAGGCGGCCCTGCTCCGCCGGAACTGGACGAAGACGGCGCTGGCCCGTCTCGCCGGACTCCATCGTACCCACCTTTCCGACCTGCTCGCAGGCCGGACGAGCCCCGGTCCCAGGACCCGCCAGCGCCTGCTAGAGATCCTGGGCGGTGAGTTCGACGACTTCTTCGAGATCGTCCGTGGACGGGGTCAGATGTCGGACGAAGAACGCATCCTGGCTCTCCTCGAGCACCTGAGCACGCGGGAGGGAGACGAGGTGGCGGCCGGACGCAGGCGCCTTGTGCAAATGCTGGAGACGCTCCGCGGCCGCGGCTGGCTCGCGGCGTCGGAGCGATCCTGGCTGGACAAGGAGTGGCGGGCGTTTCAGACGGCGCCCCAGGGTGCGTCCGTACGGCCGGATTCGGCGAAGCGCCGGCCCTAGCCCTTGTGATGCGAGGTTGATCGGGCCCCGATGGCAGTCACGTCAGGCGGTTCAAGAGACCCTTATGGAGATGGGCCTGGCCTAGAAGCAGCTCACCGGAGGCATGGATGGTCCGCGCTGATGCGCAGATGTGCCGAGTAGCAGCGTCAGCGACTGGGCAGTAGCGACCGACGAAGCCTGGCCGGACGGCATGGCCGGCGGCGCAATCAGGTGGGGAGTGAGGAGCGAGACCCCGGGCGCGGAGGGCACCGGAACGCTCAAGGGCACGACGAGCGCGCCGGTCGTCGGCTGAGGGGTCAGGAATATCACGCTCGGGAGGCTGGGGCCCGGCGCGGCGCCGATTGGGGCACCCAGGGCGGGGGAGGGCAAGACGCCGACTCGGGACAGCCCCGGCAGGGCCGGCAGGCTCGGAAGGAGCGCGGGTGTGGGCGCGGGGGTAGGGCTGAAGCACACCACAGTTCCCTCGGGCTGCGCGCTGGCCGGCCCAGGTAGGCTCAGCATTCCGATCGTGAGCATGGGGATACCCGCGAGTACGGCGCCGTAACGCACGATCCCTGTCATCGCCATCACCTCTTCGCCGTCCATCTTTTCGATCTCCAGCCGCTGCTCCTGCATCATCGCAACCTTCGTATGTGTCACGGTAACCCCTCTCCCACAGAACAGCGATGGTAATGCTGACGAATATTCCCGCAGGAGTCCGGGCGACCAGGGGCGAAGGGAAGGCCGGTCTCGAAGAGCCGCGCCGGCGGCCGCCTGCGAGGTACTTCCTAGTCCGCCACCCCGGATTCTTCAATAGAAAGGACGCCCTCGCTTGCGTCCAGGCGCGTCCGCACCCCCACCGGGAACGTCAGGTGATAGGTGCCGTGCCCGCACGCCAGGCCGTAGATCGCCGGCTTGCCGGCCGACACGATCAGGTCATCGAGGATCTGCCGGATCGAGAGCGTCGGCTCCGACTCAGCCGTGTAGCGGCACTCCCCGATGACGATGCCGGCGACCTGCGTAAGCACGCCCGCCAGGCGGAGGTGCGCGAGCTTCCGGTCCAACCGGTAGGCGCGGTCCCCGAGGTCCTCGAGGAACAGCAGCTTCCCCGCGAACTCGGGCTGGTAGGGCGTGCCCATGAGCGCCGTGAGCAGCGCCGCGTTGCCCCCGATCAGCTCGCCCTCGGCGACGCCGGGCACGAGCGTCTCGATGCGGGGCGCGCCGGGCGGGTTCTGGAGCGGCCCGAGTGGCTCGGGGCGGGTCACGGCCCGCAGCAGTCCGAGGTAGTCGTGCGGATCCGCCTGCGAGATCGCGGTCGTCATCGGCCCGTGAAACGTCACAAATCCGGCCTGCGTGTGGAACGCCAGGTGGAGCGCCGTAATGTCGCTGTAGCCGATGAACACCTTGGGGTGCTGCCGGATCAGGTCATAGTCGAGCGCGTCCAGCAGCCGGTGCGCGCCGTACCCGCCGCGGACGCAGAGGATGCCGTGGATTCCCGGATCGGCAAACATCGCGTGGAGGTCCGCGACCCGGCCGGCGTCGGCGCCCGCCAGGTACCCCCGGACGTCGAGGGCGTGGGGCGCCAGGACCGTCCGGAACCCCGCGGCCAGGAGCCGTCGCCGGGCGAGCTCGATGTTATTGGGCGTTGTCGCGCCGGCCGGCGTCGTCGGGCCCGAGGGCGAGAGGAGCCCGATCGTATCGCCGGGGGCCAGCCGCCGGGGCCTGCGTAGGGAGTGCGTCACAATGATCTGCTTCGCGGGTGCTCGGGGTGGGGCCTTCCCCGCTTCTCCTCTCCTGGACTCCGGGACACTCCTGGACTACCCTGGTAGACAGGTGCGCATCTGACGCAGGTGCCCCTGGGTGAGGCGGGCGTCGTCGACCGGGTGAGCGACCGAAGCCCGGAGGCCATCCGGCGCCTGGCGTCGCTCGGCGTCCTGCCGGGCGCGGCCGTGCGAGTGTTGGCCCGGCTGTCCGGCCGGCGACTCCGGGTGGACCTGGAGGGCCACGTGCTCGTGCTTCTCCGAGACCCGGCCGAAGGAGTCTACGTCCGTTGAGCGATGAGAACCGCAGGGCCGCGAACGCGCCGGCGTCCGGGGATCCCGCCCCGGCGGCCGGCGGCTTGACCCCCGCGTCCGGGGACGTGACGACGGCGAGGGCGGCCGCGGATGTGCTGTCCGGCCGCAGCACGAAACGGGGGGTGGCCCGCGTGCTGCCGTTCCTCGGCCCGGCGTTCGTGGCGTCCGTGGCGTACGTGGACCCGGGCAACTTCGCGACGAACATCCAGGGCGGCGCGGAGTTCGGCTACCGGCTGGTCTGGGTGGTGCTGGCCAGCAACCTCCTGGCGATGCTCGTACAGGCCCTCTCGGCGAAGCTCGGGATCGCGACCGGCCGCAACCTCGCAGAGATGTGCCGGGAGCGGTTCCCCCGTCCCGTCGTCTGGGGGATGTGGATCGTCTCGGAGATCGTGGCGATGGCAACGGACCTGGCCGAGTTCCTCGGGGCCGCGCTGGGCTTCAACCTGCTGTTCGGCCTGCCGCTCTTCCCCGCCGCGCTGCTGACCGGGGTGGTGACCCTCGTTATCCTGGCGCTCGAGCGCCGCGGGTTCCGGCCGCTCGAGGCGGTAATCACTTCGCTTGTCGGTGTGATCGCCGCGGCGTATCTCATCGAGACCGTGCTGGACCGGCCGAGCTGGGGGGCGGTGGCGCGGAGTCTGACCCATCCGGCTCTCGGGAGCACCGAAGCGGTCCTGCTGGCGGTGGGGATCCTGGGCGCGACGGTGATGCCGCACGTGATCTTCCTGCACTCGTCGCTCACGCAGAGCCGGATCGTCACCGCGAACGCGGATCAAGCGCGGCGCCTGTTCCGGTATGAGTTCCTCGATGTGGTCATCGCGATGAGCCTTGCCGGTCTCGTAAACGCAGCGATGCTGATCATGGCCGCCTCGACGTTCTGGGTCCACGGGCTCGTGCACGTGGCCAGCATCCAGGAGGCGCATCGCACGCTCGCGCCGCTGCTGGGGCGGGCGAGCGCCGTCGTGTTCGCCATCTCCCTGCTGGCCTCGGGCCTCTCCTCGTCCACCGTGGGGACGATGGCGGGGCAGGTGATCATGCAGGGCTTCATCCGCCGGCAGGTCTCGGTCTGGATCAGGCGGCTTCTGACGATGACGCCGGCCCTCGCCGTCATCGCCCTCGGGCTGGATCCCACCCGCGTGCTTGTGCTGACCCAGGTCGTCCTGAGCTTCGGCCTGCCGTTTGCGCTCGTGCCGCTCGTCGTCTTCACCCGGCGCCGCGACCTGATGGGTGCGCTTACCAATGGGCCGCTCACTACCGCGATGGCGGCGCTGGCGACCGCACTCATCATCGCGCTGAACGTATTCCTTGTGGTCCAGGCTGTGCGCGGCGGCTGAGGAGGGGAGCCGGACGGCCCGCCGAATCGGGGTAGGCATATAACAATGGAAGAGCAGCAGGTCGTCCTCAAGCGTTTGCTCATCCCGCTGGACGGCTCGCGTCTGGCGGAGTCCGTGCTCCCGATGGGGCTGTCCCTGGCCATCCACCTCCGGGCCCGTGTCACGCTCCTGCACGTGATGGAGCGGTCGGCCCGGGCGATAGTGCACGGCGACCGGCACCTGACGGTCGCCTCGGAGGCCGACCGGTACCTCGCCGACGTCGCGGCCCGGTTCCGAGCCGAGGGGGTGGAGGTGGAGTGCCACGTCCACCCCAACCTGGAGGGGGACGTTCCCAAGAGCATCGTGGACCACGCCGCCGACCTGGCCGCCGACCTCGTCATCCTGGCCACCCACGGCGCTGGGGGCGCCAGGCGGGTCCTCTTCGGCAGCGTGGCTCAGCAGGTGCTCCGCCGGGGCGACCGCCCCGTCCTCCTGATCCGACCTCCCGAGGGGCCGGCCGCGGAAGCGGCCAAGCCCGACCTCCGGCTGCTGCTCGTGCCCCTCGATGGCCAGCCGGCCGCCGAGGCGGCCCTGCCGGTCGCCGCCGTCCTGGCCCGCGCGTACGGGGCGGAGCTTGTGCTCCTGCGCATCGTCCCCACGCTGGCGACGATCACGGGGGAGCGGGCCAGCACCGCCCGCCTCGTGCCCACGGCCACCGCGGCGTCGCTCGACCTGGAGGAAGGGGAGGCCCGGGTCTACATGCAGGACCTCGCGAACCGCCTCCGCGCCGGCGGCCTCCAGGTGTCCGCCGCCGTCGGCCGCGGCGAGCCCGCCCAGGGGCTGCTGGACGGCGCCGCCCGTGCCGGGGTCGGGATGATCGTGATGGCCACCCACGGGCGAGCCGGGCTCGACGCGGTGTTCTCGGGCAGCGTCGCATCGCGGATCGTCGCCCGGTTCCCCCACCCGATCCTGCTCGTCCGGGCGCCTCGTGCCCGAGATAGCGTTTCCCCATAAAACCTCGCCCGAGACAACATTTCCCCCCGGAGTCCCGATTGACACGCGGGACCGCCGGGACTATACTCGGCTCAAAGTTCGCAGCCCATGAACGCGCGGCACCAGTTCGTTACATATCCATCCACCGCTCGGACTAGTCACTCGACGGCAGCCTAGGGACGCAGCAGCATCGGACCAGGGCTCGTGGCAGCGGGGCGGGGCGGACAGGGGGAACCTGGCGGGGAGCGCAAGGACTCCCGGGCCGGGTTTCTGTGTTTTCGGCCTCTCTACGCGCGCGACGCGCCCGGGCGGCTTCCGGGAGCGTGGACGAGGCGGCCTGCGTCCGCAAGAACCGGGGTGGGCTGAACTGCGTAGTTTTGGGTAGGAAGAGGGTACAACGCTTGGCAGAACCGTGAGCCTCGTCCATAACATACTTGAAGCCCGGGTGGAGGATATGGCCAACATCAGCACGATCGAAGAGTTTCTCGCGGCGAGCCGCCGTGACCGGCGCCTGGCGCGAACGACCCTGCACTACATCTCCGACATGATCGACTACTTCGGGAAGCCCCGCGTCTTCGAGGGTATCTATGGCATGGACCGCCAGCTCGAGGACATCGTCGCGTTCTTCAAAGGGTACGCGATGAGCATGGAGCGGCGGCTGCTCCTCCTCGTCGGCCCCCAGGGCTCGGGCAAGTCCATGACCGTGGACAAGCTGAAGCGGTGCCTCGAGGAGTACTCGCACAAGCCCGACGGCGTCCTGTATGCGGTGGAAGGGTGCCCATTCCACCAGCACCCGTTCGACCTCATCGCGCCCGACGCCCGTGAGGCGGAAGGCATCTGGTGGCACGAGGAGGCCGTGCCCTGCCCGGTCTGCGAGCGCACGATCGCGGCCCTCGGCGGGTGGCGCGCCGTGCCCGTCCAGCAAATCTTCATCTCCGCCCGGGACAAGATCGGGGTCGCCAAGCACACCCCGACCGACCTGCGCCGCGAGGACATCACCAACTTCGTCGGCAACATCAACTTCGCGATGCTCAAGGAGCGCGGCTCGACATACGATCCCGAGGCGTACGACTTCGAGGGAAAGGTGATCTGGGCCAACCGCGGCATCCTCGACTGGACCGAGGTGTTCAAGAGCCGGCGCCAGCTCCTCTCGCTGCTCCTCGAGCTGATCCAGTCGAAGCGGATCGACCTGGCCAACTTCCCGACCGTGCACATCGACGCCGTCGTCATCGGCCACACGAACTACCCCGAGTACAACGTGTTCCTGGCCGAGGACATCATGGAGCCGCTACGCGGCCGGATCCACAAAGTCGACTTCCCCTACAACGTGGACGTCCAGGGCGAGATGCAGATCTACCGGGCCCTCGTCGACCGCGCCAACCGGGTCCGGGGTGACACCAAGCACGTCCCGCAGGACGTGTACGAGCTGGCCGCCACGTATGCAGTCCGCACCCGCCAGGAGTCGCAGGGGCTGCGCGGGCTCTCGCCGCGGTTCTTCGAGGACGCGTTCTCGCTCGCATACACGCGTGCGGGCTCGTGCATCGACCTCGAGGTGATCACCCAGGCGATCGAGGAGACGTTTGCGCACCAGTCGATCAAGGATCTCAACCAGAAGGACCTGCTCAAGCTGTTCGAAGAGACAAAGGTGGAGTTCGTCAACAAGAAGGTCGACGTCATCGTCGAGGAGATCGTCCCCACCCACTTCTACGACTACGCGCAGAATCTATATCTCAACTACCTTGATGCGGCCGCGCGCAGCGTGCTCGGGGAGGCCCTCTCGGACGGCGAGAAACAGATGATCGACGACGTTGAGGGGATCCTGGTCCAGAAGCGCCAGATCAGCCGGCAGGGGCGGGTCGCGTTCGAGAACGTGCTCCTCGAGCGCCGCGACGAACTCCGCCGGATGAGCTACAAGGACAACGAGCACCTGCGGGGCGCGATGAACGAGATCGTCTTCAACAAGATCAAGAACTGCCTGCGCCTCTACGAGAAGACCGAGGAGATGGACGCAAAGAGCCGCGACCTCCTGGACGTGCTCCAGCGGAGCGCGATCGAAGAGCACGGCTACTGCCCCGCCTGCGCCCGCGCGCTCTTCAAGATCATCGGGCGGAGCTTCTAAGCGGAGCGTCTCAGATGAAGATCCACCGGGGACGCATTGCCCAGTACAAGCACGATCAGCTCCTGCGGGAGTATCTGAAGCAGAACCTCAACGATCTCATTCAGCAGAAAGAGCTGATCATCGGCGGGAAGGTCAAAACCCAGATCGCCACGCTCGACCTCCCGACGCTCAAGTTTGGGGAAGAGGCCCAGTTCCTGGCGCAGGGCGGCGGCGGGGGCGGGGCCGGCGGCGCGCAGAGCGCCGGCGCGGGCGCCGACCAGGTCCAGGCGCTGGGCGGCCTGCTGGGCGGCGACCACCACGGGAAGGAGATGCAGGTCGAGCTCGACTTCGACGAGTTCGTCAAGCTGGCCCAGGAAGTGCTGCTCGACGAGCTCCGGCTGCCCACGTTCCACGAGCCGGCCCGGTGGGGCGAGGTGGAGAGCCAGGACACGCCCGAGCTGGACGACCTCGACCGGATCGGGCTCCGCTCGGACCTCAACCTCGAGGAGACGATGGTCCAGAGCCTGCTCCGAAACGCCCGCGAGCGCGGCACGCTGGACTACGACGTGGACGTGCAGCAGGACGCGTGGTACTTCATCGAGGACCCGACGACGTTCCAGAACAACCGGTCGGTCGAGATCTACGTGCTCGACATCTCGGGCTCGATGCGGGGGGAGTACCTGGCGCTCGTCCGCAAGACGATCTTCGTCCTCTGGCACTACCTCGAGCGCCGGTACCCCACCAACCTCCGGCGCTACGTCGTGTTCCAGGACGTGGCCGAGGAGAAGACCCGGGACGAGTTCTTCTGCGTCGAGTCGAGCGGCGGCACGCACATCAGCACCGGATTCGAGAAGGCGGTCCAGCTGCTCGAGGGGGCGACGGAGTACGACAAGTTCCTGTTTATCTTCACGGACGGGGAGACGAGCTCGGGCGACTTCGACCTGGCCAAGAAGCGGTACGAGGAGGCCATCGGCGCGTTCGACCTGGTCAGCTACGGCCACGTGAACCCCGGAGGGCGGGGCATCGGCGGGTTCAGCGAGTACGTCCAGGAGGCTGTGAAGGTCCGCGAGGGCGCCGTGTTCGCCAACCTGGTCGATCTGGAGACGATCCGGTCGGCGATGAAGGACTTCCTGGTGTTCTTCGACGCCCGCGCGACCCGGCGGTACGCCGGGGTCGCGCGGCGCTGAGTGAGGGTGGAGGGATGCTGGCCGAATACCAGGGCGTGATCCAGGAGCTGGAAGCGCTCGCCCACGAGCGCGGGCTCGCGTTCGACCCGGTGATCTTCCAGATCACCGACAGCGACGAGATCGCCGAGGTCGCCAGCATGGGCCTGCCCAACCGGTTCATCCACTGGTACTGGGGCGGCACGTACAAGGAGCTCGTGACCCAGCAGAACAAGGAGGTGTTCAGCATCCTCGAGCTGGTGCTGAACACCGTCCCCTCGCACGCCTTTTTGCGGAGCAGCAACACCTATCTCCAGAATGTGCTGGTGATCGCGCACGTCTTCGGCCACGCCGACTTCTTCGCGAACAACCACTGGTACCGGAAGTCCAACAAGAACATGCTGAACGAGGCCGAGCGCCACGCCCGGCTGATCCGGACGTTCGAGGTGCAGTACGGCCGGGATCGGGTCGAGAAGCTCCTCGACGCGCTGCTGACCGTGGCCGCATCGGTCAACGCGTTCGAGCGCAGCTCGCAGGAGCGGCACAAGCGCCTCATCTACTACCTGGAGGAGCGGGCGCCGCTCGAAGACTTCGAGCGGACGCTGCTGGAGGCAATCCGGGGCGAGGCCGAGTACTTCGACCTGATCCAGCGGACGCACATCATCAACGAGGGCTGGGCGACGTTCGTTGAGGCGGAGCTGCTCACCCGGCTGCTGACTGCCCGCGAGTGGGCCAGCATCTCCGTCCAGCTCTGCAACCGGCCGGCCCCCTACACGATCGGCTACACGCTGTTCAAGCACGTGCGCGACCACGAGGGGTTCGCGCGGGCGCTCGAGATCCGTCAGTTCTACGAGGATATCACCCTGATCGACCTGACGCTCACCGAGGAGCTGGTCCGGCGCCTGGACATCTTCGTCTACGATCCGAAGGAGAAGCAGAAGAGCTACGATCTCCAGAAGGTCAAGGAGATGCTGATCACGCAGAAGCTGTACAAGGGGGAGCCCCGGGTCGAGGTCGACGCGGCGTCCCAGGGCCGGGACCTCCTGCTGACGCACCTCGATGAGGACCGCAAGCTGGAGCCGAAGCGCGTCGGGCTCTACTTGAAGGCCGTGTATGCGCTCTGGCGGAACCCCGTGAAGCTGCGGGCCAACGGCAAGGTCTACACGTACGACCGCCGGGGGCTCTCCTCCACCTAACCGGATCCCTCCACAGTCTCTCCCGGCCCTGCTGGAGGATGTTCACATCAGCAAGGCCGTGACAGTACAGCGCGCGCCGTTCAACGTGCCGCTCAAGTGGTGAAGTGGAGCGAAGCCTTGCTGCGGGAACGCCGATCGTGTGGCAGCCGGAGGGGACGCGCGCCGCCGGTTCGAAGTGGACAACGATGGACGTGCTCGAGGTCAAGCGCACGCTCGACGGCGCGGTCCGTACCTTCCCCTGTCAGGCGGCGGAGCTGACCGGGGAGCGGGCTGTGCTGCTCTACACGCTCTCCCGCCCGGGCCGCGTCGCGGACCTCGTCCTGCCGGCCGGGACGCTCACGGTCGCCTACTTCTGGCGCGATCGTCCCTATAACGTCTACCACTGGATCGCTCCCGGCGGAGACACGCTCGGCTATTACTTCAACCTGAGCGGCCCGATTCACATCTCCCACGACCGGGTTGAGTGGGACGACCTCGAGGTGGACGTGCTCGTGACCCCGGATCAACGTGTCCGGGTGCTGGACGAGGACCGGATCCCCGCAAGCGCCTCGGGCCGGCTCGAAGAGATTGCCCGCGCCCGCGACCGGGTGTTGGGCGAGTACGCCCGCGTGGTGCCGGAGGTTCAGGCAGCCTCCGAGCGCCTGCGCGCCCGCGGCGCCGCCGCGCGGCCGGGCGGCGCGGGGACCTGCTGATGAGCCTCCGCAGCAAAGTCGCCGTCGTCACCGGCTCCGGCCGGGGGATCGGGCGGGCGATCGCCCAGGCGTTCGCGCGGGAGGGCGCGGCCGTGCTGCTCAACGCCGCGCGCTCTGTGGCGGAGGTGCGCGCCGCCGCGCTGGCGATCACCGCGGCCGGCGGGAAGGCGCTGGCCGTGCAGGCCGACGTCGGCCGGCCGGCGGAGGCTCGGGGCCTGATCGCCCGGGCGGCCGAGGCGTTCGGGCGGGTGGACATCCTGGTCAACAACGCCGGCATCGTGGACCGGTCGGGGCTGTGGCAGATCACCGAGGAAGCGTGGGCGAGCATGATGGCGGTCCACGTGACGGGCCCGTTCTTCGCCAGCCAGGCCGCCGGAGAGCTCATGGTCCGGCAGGGCGGCGGCGTGATCATCAACATCGCGTCGATGCGGGGGATCGAGCCCGGGACCGGGCCGCTGCACTACAGCGTGAGCAAAGCGGCGGTGCTGATGCTGACCCGGTGCCTGGCGCGGGACCTCGCGCCCCACGTCCGCGTGAACGCGATCGCGCCCGGCTACACGGACACCGCGTTCCACGCGGAGCGCACGATCGCCGAGCGGGAGCAGATCATCTCGCGGATCCCGCTCGGGCGATTCGGCCAGCCGGAGGATGTCGCGCGCGCCGCGGTGTTCCTGGCCTCGGATGACGCGGCGTACATTACCGGACACACGCTGGTGCTGTCCGGCGGCGTCGTGATGTACTGAGGAGCGCTAGGTGTCCTTGAGTCGCTTCTCGAAGTCGGCGGGCTTGAGGTGCTCGAGGAACTTCTTGAACTCTTCCACTTCGTGCTCGTCGAAGGCCTTCTTGAGCGGGATCGCGCCCGCGGCGAGCTTTTCTTCCACGTAGATCGGCGCCTCCGTCCGGAGGGCCAGCGCAATCGCGTCGCTCGGCCGCGAGTCGACGACCACGTCCGCGCCGTTGTTCTTGAGATGGATCTCCGCGAAGTACGTGCCGTTCTGGATATCCGTGACGACGATGCGGCTGACGCTGATCGTGAGCTGATCGAGTATCTGGCGGATCAGGTCGTGGGTCATCGGGCGGGGCATCCGCACCCCCTGAAGCTCGAGGGCGATGGACTGGGCTTCGGCGGTTCCGATCCAGATCGGCAGCGCGAGCGTCTCCGCCTGATCCACGAGCAGCACGACCGGATTCATCTGCTGGTCCATCGCGACGGTCCGCACTTTCATCGAGATCATGCACGCCCTCCCGGACCACGGGTGTGTGCCTCGCACACATTATATCAGAGCGCTCCAAGGAGGCAAATCAGCCCAACGGAAGAGCGCGTGCGCCGCAGGCGCACGAAGAATCCTTCCTGGCCAAGAGGATGGCCGCCGGGTCAAGGCGAATACCCGCGCGTACAGTGATCGAAGGGGGCAGATCAGGGTCCAATACCCGCCTGGACCATCCGACCAGCCCGCCACCGGTTGAGGCGGCCGGTTCGCTGAGATCGACCGGAAGGGAGACGCGAATGCTGGCGCGGCACGTCGTGTGCGTGTTGACGTTCTGCCTGTGCGCGCTGCTCGCCCCGCTCGCCGCACCGGCCCTCGCTGCCGATCCATCCGCGGCGGGCGTGGAGCCACCGGGGTCCACGTCCACATCACGCGCCCCAGAGCACCGGACGACGGCGCCGCCCGCGGCCGCCGCTGTGCCGTCGGGCGCCACCGCCCTGCCCGTGCGGACGTCGCTCCCATCGCGGGGCGCTGCGTTCACATCCGTGGTCGTCCGCACCGCCATCGGCTTTCTCGGCCAGCCATTCCAGTGGGCGGGCATCGGCAACCGCGGGTTCGACTGCTCCGGTTTGGTGACCCGCGTCTTTACGGCGATGGGCCTCCCGCTCCCGCACTCGTCGTTCGACCAGTACCGCGCGGGGATCGCGGTCCCGTCCTGGGCCCTGCGCCCGGGAGACCTAGTGTTCTTCCGGACGTACAGCCCGGGGCCGTCGCACGTCGGCATCTACGTGGGCGCCGAACGGTTCATCCACGCATCATACTCCCGCGGGGTCATCATCTCCTCGATGGACGAGGCGTACTACCGGTACCGCTACCTGGGTGCCCGCCGTCTCTGAGCCCCGCCGCTCGGTCACGCTCGCCTCTCTTCTCAGCACTTCGCCTGACGTGCTCCAACAACATATGGGTCTTCGCTGCCTCGTCCGGTCTGCACCGAGGCGATAGGCGCAGCGACATGAGCTGGATCTTCCAGGCGCCGGCAGTCCGGCCACCCCGCCGAGCACCGCGTCCACCAGGCCGAACGGCGCGGCGCCCAGCCACAGCGGAACCGTCTCGGCGAAGCCTCTCGCCAACGCGCGGACCATCGTTCCTGAGTGTATCATGACAAGGGACCCATCGGGAGCAGGGTGAAGGCGGAACCCCGCCGCGTCGATCCTGGTGGAATAGATCTTGGGGATGGAGGAGGACGCCCGGCCTGAGCGTTCGGGAGGTGCCGTTCGACGTGCGCCTCAGCGCCGCCATCGCGCTCGGCAAGGCGACCGCGACGCTGAGCCGCTGGCTCCGCCGGGGCGGCGGGACGACGATGCCGGGCCGCGTCGCCCGAGCCGTCGAGCCGCGCCTCGTGCATCTGGTCGCGCACCGGCTGGCCTCCGGCAGCGTCGTCGTGGCGGGCACGAACGGAAAGACGACGACCGCCCACCTCTTGGCCCACATCATGCGGACGCTCGGCCACCGGCCGGTCCACAACCGGGCCGGCGCGAACCTGGCCGCCGGGATCGCTTCCGCGCTCGTCGAGCACGCCGATCTCCGCGGCCGCCCGCAGGGGGACCTTGGGATCTTCGAGGTCGACGAGGCGACGGTGCCCCGGGTCATGCCGGCGCTCGCGCCAAAGGTGGCGGTGTTCACGAACTTGTTCCGCGACCAGCTTGACCGCTACGGGGAGATCGACTACATCGCCGGCCTCTGGCGCGCCACCGGGGCCTCGCTCACGGCCGAGTTCGTGAGCGTCGCCAACGGCGACGACCCGCTGGTGTACGAGGCGGTGCGGGGGCTGCCGGGCCGGCTCGTCACGTTCGGCATCGAGGACGAGCGCCACGCCCTGCCGGCGATCGAGCATACGGCGGAGGCCCGGTACTGCTACCGGGACGGCACGCCGTACGTGTACGCCTTTACCTACTTCGGCCACATGGGGCAGTACCACTGTCCCACGTGCGGGATCCGCCGGCCGGTCCCCGACGTCGCCGCGCGGGGCCTCGCGCTCCGCGGTCCCGACGGAACCGACCTGACGATCGCCGCGGGCGGCGAGACCGTCCGGGTGCGGAGCGTGCTGCCTGGACTCTACAACGTCTACAACGTCCTCGCCGCCACAGCCGCCGCGCTCCAGCTCGGCGCGCCGCTTGTCCGTGTGGGCGACGCGCTCGCGTCGTTTGCGCCGGCGTTCGGCCGGGCCGAACGCGTCGCGGTGGACGGCCGCGAGGTGCAGATGCTGCTCGTCAAGAACCCGGCCGGATTCAACGAGGTGCTGCGCACGGTGCTGACCGCTGGCCCGCTGCCCGTCGTCCTCATCGCGATCAACGATCAGATCGCCGACGGCCGGGACGTCTCGTGGCTGTGGGACGTGGACGTGGAGATGCTCGCCGGCCAGGTCGGCCGCGTGGTCGTCGGCGGGATCCGCGCCGAGGACATGGCGGTGCGGCTGGAGTACGCGGGGATCCCGGCGGAGGCGATCGAGGTCGAGCACGCCTACGACCGGGCCCTGCGCCGCGCGCTCGACCGCGCCGGCGCCGGGCGCCTCTACGTCCTGCCGACGTACACGGCGATGCTCGCGCTGCGCGGCGTGCTCGAGCGGTGGGGCGCCGTGCGGGGGTTCTGGGAGACATGACGCCTACGCTCCGCATCTGCCACCTGTACCCCGATCTCCTCAACCTGTATGGAGATCGCGGCAACATCATGGTGCTCACGGCCCGCGCCCGGCGGCGGGGGATCGTGGTGACCGTGGCCGAGGCCGGCCTCGGCGATCGAATCGATCCGGAGACCGCCGACCTCTTCTTCATCGGCGGCGGCGAGGACCGCCAGCAGCGGATCGCATCCGGCGATCTCGTCGGGATGAAGCGCGGAGCGCTTGAGGCGGCCGTCGCGGATGGGGCGGTCGTGCTGGCCGTCTGCGGGGGATACCAGCTCATCGGCCGGTTCTACCGGCCGGCCGAGGGCGACGACCTGCCGGGCCTCGGCCTGCTGGACCTGTGGACGGAGCATCCGGGCCCCGGCGTGCCCCGTTTGATCGGCAACCTCGTCATCCAGCCCGACGGCGGCGGCCCGGCGCTCGTGGGGTTCGAGAACCACGGGGGACGGACGCGCCTCGGGCCCGGCGCCAGGCCGCTGGGGCGGGTGATCGCCGGGTACGGCAACAACGGCGAGGACGGGTGGGAGGGTGCGGTCGCCCGCCGGGTCTACGGGACGTACCTGCACGGCCCGCTGCTCCCGAAGAACCCCGCGTTCGCCGACCGGCTGATCCATGAGGCGCTCAGCCGCCGGCACCCCGGGATCGAGCTGGCGCCGCTAGCGGATACGCTCGAGGCCCAGGCCCGCGCCGCGATCCTCGCGCGCATCACCAAAGCCCCCGCATGAAGGCGGTGGCCGGGCCGCGCGGCACCGCGCGCGCCCTGGTGGCCATCGGCGCGATGATGGGCCTGGCTGAGCTGGGGTTCGCCACGGTGATCCCGCTCCTTCCGCTGTACCTCAAGGAGCGTCTCGGTGCCAGCGCAACGCTCGTTGGCGTGGTCGTCGCGACCTTCGCGGCGGTCGAGACCGTGTTCAAGACGACGTGGGGGAGCCTCGCCGACCGGATCGGCCGGCGGCCCGTTGTCATCGGCGGGCTGCTCCTCAGCAGTACCGCCCCGATCTTGATGACGCTGCTGCGTGTTCCACTGCTGTTCGTCCCGCTCCGGCTCGTCGACGGGACCGGGAGCGCCGCGCTGTGGCCCTCTGCCGCGGCGGCGATCGCCGACCGCACGGATCCGGAGCGCCGCGCCACCGGGATGGGCACCCTCAACATGTTCTTCCTGTCGGGGCTGGCGCTGGGGCCGAGTCTCGGCCTGTTCGTCTCCGGCACGTTCGGGAGCTACCACGCCGGGTTCTATCTCGCGAGCGCGCTCCTGCTGGCTGCCGCGGGGGTCGCGGTGCTCGTCTTCCGCGACGACGGTCCGCGCCCGGCGCATGCCGGGCCCCCCCTGCGCCTGGGCGAAGGGTTCGGGGGGATCATCCGGAGCGTCCGCGCCTCTCCGCTCCTCGGGGCGATGCTCTCCGTCGCGTTCATCCAGATGTTCGGGGTGGGCCTGCTCGTTCCCATCCTCGTCATCTACGCGCACGAGGTCGTCCAGCTCAGCGACCAGTTGATCGGATCGGTGTTCCTCATCATGGTCTTAGGCGTCGCGGTCGCCTCGGTGCCGGGTGGGCGCCTCGCCGACCGGATCGGCCGGTCCAGGACCGTCGCGTGGGGGATGGTGCTTGCCAGCGCGGGGATGTGGCTTCTGCCGCTGGCGGGCAGGGGCAGCCTGCCGGTCCTGGCGGCGGCCGCGGTCCTGCTGGGCGGGAGCTACGCCATCTCGTCCCCGGCATGGCTCGCGCTCATGAGCGAGACAGCGCCGCCGGGCGGCACCGGCATGGTGATGGGCGCGTCCGAGACGGCGCAGGGCGCCGGCCTCGTGGTCGGCCCGGTCTTCGGCGGTCTCATGTACGACCACCTCGGCCCCCAGGCCCCGTTCGTCGCGAGCGCGATCCTCCTGACCGTTGGGACGGCGCTCGCGATCCTCGCGCTCCGCCGCCGCGTCCGCGTGAAATCCACGATCCGCGATGGGGCCGCACGATGATGCACGAGCTCTGCCACCGCGAGTGCATCACGCCTGCACTCGGCAGGTCTTCACCCCCGGATGCTGGTAGTGATACTGTGTCATGGCCTCCCTGGCGCTGGCCTTGTTCGTGAGCCTGATCGGCATGGCGGCGTTCGTCTACGGCAGGAAGTCCAGCCGGTTGGTGCCGTTGATCGGTGGTCTGATCTTGATGATCTATCCCTATTTCGTCCCGAATGCCCTGGCGATGGCGGTGATCGGAGCCGGTGTTGTCATCGGCATGATCCTCTTTCGGGACGCCCTGGAGTGACTCGTCCACGATGACCTGCCCCGAGGTAGTTTGAGCAGTCCCAAAAACGAGGCATAAGCATAGTCCCATGCGGCCACATTTGGTAGCCCGCCGCCCGCCACTTACGCCTTGGGGACCTGCAGCGGCGTGACGAACGCTTCCCGGATCCAGACGTTCGGCCCGGTGGCCAGGACGGCCCGGACCACCCGGGCGACATCATCAGGCCGAAGCGCCCAGTCCCGGCGCGCGGTGCTCTCCGAGAACGTGGTCTGGACCGATCCGGGCTCGACCACGCTCACCTTCACGCCGCTCCTCCGGACCTCAAGCCCGACCGCCTCGGTGAACCCGATGACGCCAAACTTCGAGGCTGAATACGCTGCGCTCTCTGCCATCCCCAGGCGCCCCGCCCCCGAGGCGATGTTGACGATATGCCCCCGCCGCTGGGCCAGCATCACGGGCAGCGCCGCCCTGGTAAAGAGAAAGACTCCGGTCAAATTTACGTCCATCAGTCGCCGCCAAGCGTCGACCGGCATCTCATGGGTCGCCCCGTGCCACCCCGTCCCGGCGTTGTTCACGACGGCATCCAGTCGACCTCCCCACTCCTGCGCGCGGGCGACAGCGGCCGCCGCGGTGGCCTCGT
>JAPVSX010000042.1:0-4680 GCA_047519495.1 Armatimonadota bacterium | reverse complement strand
GGAGGGTTCGAGGGGCTGCGCGAGGCGATCGACGAAGCCGCGCGCCGGCCCGACTTCGGCCCCGCGCGCGTCCATCCCACCGCCGGCGCCGTCGCGGTCGGCGCGCGAGATGTGCTGGTCGCTATGAACGTCGATCTTGCAAGCCAGGACCTCGGCGCGGCGCGCCGGATCGCCCGGGCGGTGCGCGAGTCCTCGGGCGGCCTTCCCGCGGTGCAGGCGATGGGCGTGCCGCTCCCCTCTCGGGGCCTGGTGCAGGTCTCGATGAACCTGCTCGACTACCGCCGGACGCCGCCCCTTGAGGCCTTTGCGCGCGTCGCCGAGGAGGCGGCCCGGCTGGGGATCGACGTCGCCGCCGGGGAGCTGATCGGCTGCGCGCCCCGGGAGGCGCTCCCTCCCGACCCTGTGGGCGCCCTGCGGCTCCGGTCCCTCCGCCCCGAGCAGGTCCTCGATCCGGCGTGCCTGGCCCGGGACCTGGGAACATGTCCAGGAAACGGCCCTTAGGCGCCGCAGGATGACGCCCGGCCCGTCCGCATCCTCCCCCGGCCCGCCCCCGCCGATCCGCTGTGGTCCGGCGACGCTCGTGTTCGGCCGCCGCACGTTCGTCATGGGCATCATCAACATGGCGCCCGACTCGTTCGCCGGGGACGGTCTCGCCGGCGACGCCGGGGCGGCAGAGGCGCGGGGGTGTGCCTGGCGCGGGCAGGGGGCCGACCTCCTGGACGTCGGCGGGCGCTCGACGCGGCCGGGCGCGCCGCCGGTCGCGGTCGAAGAGGAGCGGCGGCGGACGATCCCGGCGATCCGGCGGCTGGTCCCGCTCGGCCTGCCGGTCAGCGTCGACACGTTCTCCGCGGAGGTGGCGGCCGCGGCGCTCGACGCGGGCGCGGCGATGGTGAATGACATCACCGCCCTCCGCGGCGATCCGGCGATGGGCCCGCTCGTCGCGCGGGCCCAGGTGCCGGCCGTGCTGATGGATCGAGACGACCGGTCGGGGACGGCGGACGTGGTGGGCGCGACGATCGCCTTCCTGCGCGAGCGGATCGCCGCGGCGGGTGCGTGCGGCATCGACGAGCGCCGGATCTTCGTCGACCCGGGCTACGGCTTCGGCGTGACGGTCGCGCAAAACATGGAGCTTCTGCGCCGCCTGCGCGAGGTGACGGTGCTCGGCCGCCCGATCCTGATCGGCACGTCGCGCAAGGGGAGCATCGGCAAAGTGTTGAACCTTCCGGTCCATGAGCGCCTCGAGGGGACGGCCGCAACAGTCGCCGTCGCGATCGCAAACGGCGCCGACGTGGTCCGGGTGCACGACGTGCGGGCGATGGTCCGGGTGGCGCGCATGACGGACGCGATCGTCCGCGGCCTCCCGGGCCAGCTACCGGAGGCGCCGGTCCCGTGAGCGACCGAATCCTCCTCGAAGGCATGGCGTTCTACGGCTACCACGGCGTGAATCCCGAGGAGCAGGCGGAAGGACAGGTTTTCACCGTCGACGTGGCGGTGGAGGCCGAGCTTCACCGCGCCGGACACACGGACGACCTGGCCGACTCCCTCGACTACCGGAACCTCTACGGGCGCGTCCGCGAGGTGATGACCGGCGAGCGGTACCGGCTGCTGGAGGCCGTGGCCGAAGCGATCGCCCACCGCCTCCTGGAGATCGAACGGGTGCAGGCGGTCACCGTCTGTGTCCGCAAGCCGCACGTCCGGCTCGGCGGTCCGCTCCGCGACGCGGCCGTCGAGGTGACGAGGCGGCGGGCATGAGCACGGTTGCGGCCGCGCAAGGCGCGCAGGGCACGCGTCCGACAGGATCGCCTCCGGCAGGATCGCGTCCGCCGGGACGCCCCGTGGAGATCCGGCGCGCCCTGGCGTTGGAATGGTTCTCGATCGCCTGGATGCTGGCCGAGGGCGCCATCTCGCTCGCCGCGGGGATTGCGGCAGGGAGCCTCTCCCTCGCGGCGTTCGGGCTGGATAGCCTGATCGAGATCGTCTCGGCGTCGACCGTCCTGTGGCGGCTGCGCGTCGAGGCGGAGGATCTCGAAGGCTACGGACGGCGAGGCGCGCCGGCCGGTTCCGGAGCACGCGTGGCCGCCGCGGAGCGCCTGGCCGCCCGCGTCGTCGCCGGATGCCTGGGCGCCCTCGCGCTCTACATCCTGGTCGACGCGATCCAGACCCTGCGCGTTCACACGGCTGCCCGGCCGACCGCCTGGGGCGTCGCCGTGGCGGTGGCGGCGGCCGCCGTCATGCCCGTGCTGTGGCGGGCGAAGGCCCGGGTCGGTCGCGCCCTCGACAGCGAGGCGCTCTGCGAGGACGGCGTGGGGAACCTGGCGTGCGGCGGCATGGCCCTTCTCGTCCTGGCCGGCCTGGCCGCGCAGCGGCGCGGTGTCTGGTGGGCCGACCCCGCGGCCGCGCTCGCGATCGGAGCCCTGGTCGCGCGCGAGGGGTGGGAGGCATGGGCGCGGGCCCGAGACGGTGCCGGGGCACCGGTGCGCGCGTTCCTGGGGCTCGGCTCTAACGTAGGGAACCGGTCCCGGATGCTGGCGGAGGCGCTCGAGATCCTGGCCGGCCCCGACCTGCGCCTCGTTCGCCGCTCCCGCGTCTATGAGACGCCGCCGTGGGGCAAGACCGACCAGCCCCCGTTTCTCAATCAGGTCGTCGAGGTGGAGACGACTCTCAGGCCCGGGGCCCTCCTCGCCCGCTGCCGGTACGTGGAGCAGACGCTGGGACGCATCCGCACGGAGCGGTGGGGGCCGCGAACGATAGACGTGGACATCCTCCTCTACGGCGACCTGGCGCTGCGGACGCCCGACCTCGTGGTCCCGCACGCCGAGATGCGCGGGCGCGCCTTCGTGCTCGTGCCGCTGGCCGAGATCGCCCCTGGGCTGCGGCTGCCCACGGGGGAGACGGTCGCGGCCCTGCTCGCGCAGCTGCCGGACCGCGACGCGGTGCGGGAGCTCGCCTAGCGCGGGCGGGCGGCGGGGAGGGCTCGCGTGGAAGAGTACACGCGCGAAGGGATCGCCGAGAACCTCGGCACCCATGTGATCGGCCGGTACATTCGCTGGCACGACACCCTGCCCTCAACAAACGACCTCGCCGCGAGCCTCGCGGAGATCCAGGTTCCCGAGGGCACCGTGATCGTCGCCGAGGAGCAGACCGCCGGGCGGGGGCGGCTGGGGCGGCCGTGGGCGTCGCCCCGCGGCGGCATCTGGCTGTCCGTGATCCTCCGGCCCCACCTGCCGCTTCCGCAGGTTCCCTTGATCGGCCTTGCGGCCGCGACGGCCGTAGCCCGCGCGATCCGGGCCACGACGGGGCTGCTCGCCCGCGTCAAGTGGCCCAACGACGTGCTGGTGGACGGCCGGAAGGTCGTGGGGGTGCTCGTCGAGGCCGGGCCGGGCGCCGAGTGGGTTGTCGTGGGCATCGGCATCAACGCGAACGTGCCGCGGGAGGCGCTGCCGGAGGGGACGGGATATCCTGCGACGTCGCTCGAGGAAGCGCTGGGGCATCCCGTGGACCGGGGCGTCCTCGTGCGGGCGCTGCTGCGCGAGCTGGAGCGGAATTACGAGGAACTGCGCACCGGCGGGGCGCTCCGCATCGTGCGGAAGTGGCGTGAGATGGCCGACACCCTCGGCCGGGTCGTCCGCGTCGAGACCGGAGGCGCGCTGCTCGAGGGGCTGGCCGAGGACATCGACGACAGCGGCGCGCTGCTGGTCCGGCTGCGCGACGGAACGGCCCAGCGCGTGATCGCGGGCGAGATCACAGTACGGGAGGTGGGGTGATGACGGGATCATCGCCGGCGGGCCTGACTGCGCGCGGAGCGGACAGGCCGGCGCGGCGTTTGACGCTTGTGGCACTCTTCGCAGCGCTCACGGCCGTGGGCGCGCAGATCCATGCCCCGCTGCCCTTTACCCCGGTGCCGATCGTGCTGAGCAACTTTTTCGCGCTCCTCGCAGGTCTCGTGCTCGGCCCCCGGCTCGGAGCGGCGAGCCAGGTCGTGTACGTGCTGCTCGGAGCCGTCGGCGTGCCGGTATTCGCCGGACCGAGCGGGGGCCTGCAGGTTCTTCTTGGCCCGACGGGGGGATATCTGTTCGGATTCGTCTTCGCCGCGGCGGCAGCCGGAGCGCTTCGGGGATCTCGGCCCGACGCGCGCCGCGCGATGGTCGCGGCCGCCGTGGGCGCTGTGCTTATCTATGTCGCAGGGGTGCTCTGGCTTGCCTTCCCGATCGGGATGGGTCTTACGCGCGCCGTTGCGGTGGGAGTGCTGCAGCCATTCCTGGTAGGCGACGCCGTGAAAGTCGTGATCGCCGGGCTCGCGGCGCCGGCACTCCTGCGATCTCTCGGCGCGCAGGGCGCCCGGTCGCGCGCCTGAGGCCGCGGCGCGGATGCACCGGGCGATCACGGACATTGCGGGGATCGCCGTCGGCCACGCCGGCGACCTCGAGCACCTCACCGGGTGCACCGTGGTCCTCTGCGAGGCGGGCGCGGTCTGCGGCGTCTCCGTGCTGGGCGGCGCGCCGGGCACCCGGGAGACCGACCTCCTGCGTCCCGAGAACCTGGTCGAGCGCGTCCACGCCGTGCTCCTGAGCGGTGGGAGCGCGTTCGGCCTCGCCGCGGCCGACGGCGTCGTCCGGTACCTTGAAGCGCGGGGGGTCGGGTACGAGACCGGGGCAGCCCGCGTGCCGATCGTCCCGGCGG
>JAPVSX010000041.1:0-6774 GCA_047519495.1 Armatimonadota bacterium | reverse complement strand
CCCCAATATCCCATTGCGCCGATAGTAGTTGAGTAACACACTCACGGTGCTACGATTGAGCCCGACCATGCGCGCCAGCTCCCCCTGGGTCAGCTCCCCAGGCAACGTGTAATTGTCGTCCGTGCGCTGGCCGCAGCGCTCGCCGAGGTCCAGCAAGACGGCCAACAAGCGTAGGCCTCTATCCATCTGCATCTGAGCGTCCAGTCGTACCAGAGTCCGGTGCTGCAGCTCGGCGAGGTGGCGGACAAAGGTGAGGCAGAGATTTGGAACGGTCTGCGTCAAGTTCATGAATGCCTTCAGAGTGATTGTCCGCACCGTCGCGGCACTTAGAGCCTGCGCCGCTGCCGTCCATCGCTTGCCACGGCTCAAGAAGGTTTCGCCAAAGGTGCTCCCCGGGTTGACGACGTCCAGAATCCGTTCCCGGCCATCAGGCGTTACGATTGTGATTTTGATGATCCCCCTCTCCAGGAAATACAGCCTCTCCGGCGGCTCACCCATCTCGAAGATGAACTCGCCGGGTCGGTAGTACCGCGTGTCCAAAAACCGCACCGCCCCGCGAAGTTCCTGGGGCACGAGGCCCGCAAACAGGTGCAGATTCCGCAGGTTTAACGTAGGGTCCTCAGGGATGGACAAAGGATTCACCTTACGAGACATGAACAAGGGATATCAATGAGGCGTACCACGTAGGAAGGTAGCATTCAAGGGACCGCACTGTTGTTACGCTGTAAACAGCGGTGCGCAACCTGTGCGAGCGGACCCACACTGCATCTGAATTGAGAGGGGACGTGTGCGTGCGCGACGGCGCCGCGAGCCTGTCCCCCCGGCGGCTTTCCATGGAAGGCCGCAATATGCACTGCCGAGCCTGCCTGATTCCGCAGCAACCCATGCGCAAGAGCATCCTCATCGGGGGAACCCGCCGCGGCGCTGACGATGGGCGGATCGCGTTACCTCGACCCGGATGTACACAAGGTGCCCATCGATTCGCAAAGTGCGAATTGGCCTGTTCGCCAGAAGTCCTCTGAGTAGCAACCGTAACAGGGTCCCAGCGGACAGGACAATGATGGCGCTCAGCGCGGAAAGGTTGGCAGACCTTGCGGCTAAACATCTCCCCCTGTCGGTGATAGTGGCTATATTAATAGACGAAATATGCAGTTATGTCAATAACAGTTGTGTAAATTATTATAATTGACATATTATTCTATATTGGCCTACAATGGGTGCGTGCACGAGACGCGCGAGCGGATCGTTGAGTTGCTTCGATTGCAGGGTAGCCATACGATTGAAAGCCTCTGCGCCGCCCTAGGCCTCAGCCGTACTGCGGTGAAGAGCCACCTGACTGGGTTGCGAGCGGAGGGCTTGGTCCGCCGCCGGGGGCTGCAGCCGGGCACGAGGCGGCCTAGCCACGTCTACGAGTTGACGTTGGAAGCCGACCGGTTCTTTCCCAAGGCGTACGACGATTTCGCCGCGGCCTTGATCGAAGAAATCAGGCGGCTGCAGCCCGAGGAACTACAGGGCTACCTTGAGCGCATCGCGGACCGCTGGATTGCGAGAGACGCGGCGCGCGTTGACGGGCTTCATGGCCTTGAGCGCTTTGAACGAGCGAAAGACATCCTCGCCGACCGGGGGTTCATGCCCGTCCTGGAGCAGACGCCTGATGGCTACCAGCTGCGCGAGCACAACTGCCCGCTGATGAGGCTGACGGCCGACTATCCTGAGGTTTGCAAGATGGTGCACCGGTGGCTGGAGGCGTTGTTCGGCACCCATCTCGACCGAGTACGCTGTCTCCGCCTCGGCGACCCTTATTCAGCCTACACGATCACCGCAGATTCGCGGGCCCCCGAGGCGGCGAAAGGATTACCGTAATAACGCAAGTACGAGGAGTAGGTCAGTACGGACGGCAATTTTGGGGGTGAGCAAAGTTATGTGCTACAACTGCGGATGCAACATGCCCGACAACCCCATGGGAGTGGGACACGCTGGAGCCGAACCAAATGGGCGATCAATCACCAACAAGACGTTCGAAGAGGCCGGCAAATCCATGGAGCAGAGCACCGACGAAGCAAGGAGGAACGCCCTCGACCTCCTGAAAAAGGTGCGCGGCGAGAAGCCTGCAAAGATCGTGAAGGATCCTTCGGGATATGAACGCTACGACGATGCATAGGTATGAACCACCTGCCCTGCGCGGGACAATTCGCGCTGTCATCCGCTGGGGCGGTGCGCTACGCCGATCCCCCACCTCCTTGCGCCAAAGCAAAGACGGACGAAGGACGCCCTAGGACGCTGACGAGAGCGTGGGGAGACGGCGTCTGAGGCATGCGAATACCTCCTTGCCCGGAAGCACTCGGAGCGGGGCGCTGTCCGCCCGCGCCGCCGTTTGCCCGCAATAGTGCTGTCGTGGCGACGGTGGCCACCGCCAGCATCTTCCACAACGGTAGCTTACCCGGCGCTTTCGTGCACGCGGTTGCGGCAATCAGATGGCTGCGCAACGTGTGAACGAAGGACGGCCGCTCGGCAAGTCGACAGAGATGGTCACGCCGTCGAGCGTGGCATACGCGCTGATGAGCACGTACCTTCCGGAGCACGTCTTCTAACTCTGTGTCCGGATCCGTTAGCAATCCGTTAGCAGATTCGGGATTGAGAGGGGTGGACTGCTATTGAGAATCCTTGAGAAATATGGTGGAGACGAGGAGATTCGAACTCCCGACCTCCTGAGTGCGATTCAGGCGCTCTCCCAACTGAGCTACGTCCCCACGCCGAACCGTACAACCCGTCGTGCGCCGCGCCTCGCCGCACTCGAGGCGCCGAGCCCACCCGCGTCGCGGGCTGAGCCCGTCTAATTATAGCCGAGCCGCGAGGAGATCCGCAATCCCCGGAATCCCATGGGCCTCGTGGATGGGCCGCGCGTCGAATGGCGATCGCGCCTGCGGGATCGCCGCGCCCGCCTTCTACCTCGGGACCGCCGGGAGTAGCACGCGGGACGGCCGCGCCGCGTCGTGGAACACCATCTGGGTCGCCACGACGCAGTCGCTGATCCACTCGTCCCCCAGGCCGTTCCCGGTGTTCAGGTTGCGGTCGTAACAGGGGAAGTTCGAGCTCGAGACCTCGACGCGGATACGGTGGCCGGCCTTGAAGAGGTTGCTGGTCGCCCCCAGGTCGATCCGGTACTCGTACACCCGCCCGGGATCGAGGGGCGCCGGATTCGACAGCGACTCGCGGTACCGCCCTCTTAGGATTCCGTCCGCCACGTTGATCGCGCGGCCGTCCGGATACACGTCCACCAGCTTGACCGTCCAGTCAGTGTCCCGCGCGGACGTGGCCGCGAAGAGGACCGCGGTGACGTTCCCGGTGACTTCGACATCCCGGGGGAGGGGCTCCGTGGTGTAGACGAGCACGGCGTTGGTGATCTCGACCGGCCGCTGGTCGGCCGGCCCCATCGGCGAGACGGTGTACCGGCAGCACGACCGCCCGCCCAGGCTGATCACCGGGACCCGGGGATCGTAGACGAACACGTCCGGATCCTCCTGCCCGCCGGCCGTCCGGTCGAGCCACCCGTCGCCGCTGAGGGAGTTCGCGGCGCCGCGGCTGTGCAGGTAAAACTCCACCATGCGCGCCCGCCGGGGCGGCCACTCGCGCTCGTCCCGCCACCGGTTCTCCCCCATGACGAAGATCCGACCCGGGGGCTCGTCCGCCACCCCGTTCTCGACGTCCCGGAGCCAGTAGTCAAACCAGCGTACCGCGGCCTGGTTGATGCAGTTGCGCGCCTCCTCACCGAAGTCCCACCCCGAAACGATCGAAGCCCACGGCACATGGTGCCATGGCCCGACGAGGAAACGCTGCCCCTCGCGCGCCCGGGGCTCCGCGGCGTCGGCCTGGAGCCCGAGGAAGTTACGGATGCTGCCGTCCAGGAAAATGTCGTACCAGCCGGCGACGTGGAGCGCCGGGACGCGGACGCTCGCGTGGCGCCGGGCGATGCTCCACCGCTCCCAGTAGGCATCCTGGGTCGGGTGCGCCAGCCAGTCGAAGAACCAGGGGGCGATCTCCTCGCGCCGGAGGAGGTCGTACTCCTTAAGCGGGAGCGACCCGAACGCGAGGCCGGTCGGGTGGAACGACGCCATCAGGTCGGCCTCGAGCCGCCGGAGGCCGCGGCGCCGAGCGGCGTCCTGGGCGAGGCTCACGGCCCAGGACTCCGTGAACGCCAGGTGGAGCGCGCCGCCCCGGTAGGTCCACCCATCATAGTACTCCGAGGCGGTCATGCAGGGAACGATGCACGTGAGGTGCGGCGGCGCCATGACCGCCGCCAGGAGCTGCGTAGCGCCGTCGTAGGAGAAGCCGTACATCCCGACCCTGCCGTTCGACTTCGGAAGCCGCGCGGCCCACTCGACGGTGTCGTAGCCATCCTCGGCCTCGTGCAGGAACGGGTACCACTCCCCCTCGCTCGTCCACCGGCCGCGGACGTCCTGGATCACGACGATGTAGCCCCGCCGCGCGTACCAGGAGGGATGGGCGAAGGTGTTGGTGTGCGCCTGGGTCCGGTCGTAGGGGGTGCGCATCAGCACGACCGGAAACGGCCCGTCCCCCGCCGGCACGTACACGTCGGCGTAGAGGACGGCGCCGTCGCGCATCTTGACGGGGACGCCGCGGGTCAAGGCGACCGCAACGGTGTCGCAGGCATCGAGGAGGAGCACGGGCGGACGATCGGCGGGGTGCGGCTCGGCCACGATGACTAGTGTAGCAGATGCCGCAGGGCCGCGCCCGCGTCGGAAAATCGGAACCGGTATCCCGACGCCGCGAGGCGCGCCGGTTCCACCCGCGCGCTGGCGAGGATCGCGCCATCAGCCATCTCCCCGAATGCCGCCCGCAGCACGATCGCCGGGACCGGAAGCAGGGTCGGGCGCGAGAGCACCCGCCCGAGCGCCTTTGTGAACTCAGCGTTGGTGACCGCGACGGGGGCGACCAGGTTGACCGGCCCTGCTGTGCCCTCGTCCGCGAGCAGGTGGAGCACGGCGCCGACCACGTCGTCGATCGCAATCCAGCTCAGGTACTGCCGGCCGCTGCCCAGCGGCCCACCGAAGCCTAGGCGGAATACCGGCAGGAGCCTCGCCAGCATCCCGCCAGCCGGCGAGAGGACCACGCCGGCGCGCATCGAGACGACGCGAACGCCGGCGCGACGGGCCGGCTCCGCGGCCGCTTCCCACTCCCGGCACACCTCGGCGAGGAATCCCGTCCCGGGCGGGCTGTCTTCCCGGAGCACCTCGTCTCCGCGGTCCCCGTAATACCCGGTGGCGGAGGCCGAAAGGAGGGCGCGCGGCGGGTACCTAAGGCGGGCGAGGGTCTCGGCGAGCAGCCGGGTTCCACGGACGCGGCTCTCGCGGATCCGCGCCTTCCGGGCCGGTGTCCACCGGCCGGCGCTGATGTTCTCGCCGGCCAGGTGGATCACCGCGTCCACGCCGTCCAGCCGGCCCGCATCGATCGTGCCGGCGGCCGGATCCCAGGCAGCCTCGTCGGGGCCCGACACCGAAGCCGCGCGGACCAGCCGCACGATGCGGTCGCCCCGGGCTGCGAGCACGGGGATCAGGGCCGAGCCCACCAGCCCGCGCGAGCCTGTCACGAGCACCGTTGCCATGGCGCACAGCACCATTGGCGGGTGTAGTTTCGATCTCCTCCGGCCGGAAGGATCTCGCGTGGACCTGCGGTAACTACGTAAGGGCCAGAACGCGTCATTCGATTTGAGGAGATGCCGCATGTTCAAGGGGACCGTGATGTCTGTCCACATCGCCTCGGGCGCGGAGGAGCCGATGACCTCCGTGCCCGAAGCCCGCGCCATCCCGGGCAAGGGCCTCGACGGAGACCGGTACTTCAAGACGACAGGCACCTACTCCGCGAAGGCCGGCCCGGACCGCGAGGTCACGCTGATCGAAAGCGAGGCGATCGAGGCGCTCCGGCGCGACTACGAGGTCGAGTTCGAGGCCGGTATGAGCCGGCGCAACATCGTGACCCGCGCCGTGCCCCTGAACCATCTGGTGGGCCGCGAGTTCCAGGTGGGGGCGGTCATCCTGCGCGGCATCAGGCTGTGCGAGCCCTGCGGCCACCTCGAGCAGGTTACGGGGCGGCCGGTCCGGAAAGGACTCGTCCACCGCGGCGGCCTCCGGGCGAAGATCCTGACCGAAGGCGTCATCCGCGTGGGCGACCCGATCCAACCAGCCGGTTAGGCATGCAGGGGGGACAGCCCCCCGAAGGGAGCCCGTTCGAAAACGGTTCGATTACAACAACCGTAACGCAGGTTTGCTCCTCGTAGGGGAGCTGTCCCTTCTGCTCCCCAGCCGCGCAAGGCGCGCGGGCGGTTAGCCTCGCGGGTTCCCAGCAACTCCTCACACGTGTACCGGTGAGCTGCTCCCCTGGTGCAGTTTGACGATGTGAAGTTCATGGCGAGATCGGTCGTATAGCCGTCTATGTCGTCTACAATGAAGTCGATATCCCCTGCGGAGCCCACCCCGGCAGGCGGGCAATCGAGGGTCCCGCGTAGATGAGGATCGCCTTAGTGCCTGCCGTGACCACCGCCTTGACTACCACCTTGATCATCGCCGCTACCCTGGCCACCGCCCTGGCCACCGCCATGGCCCCCGCCATGGCCGCCGCCGCCGCCCTGACCGCCGCCACCACCCTGACCGCCGCCGCCACCCTGACCGCCGCCGCCGCCCTGGCCGCCACCGCCGCTCTGGCCGCCGCCACCACCCTGGCCGCCGCCGCCACCACCCTGGCCGCCGCCGCCACCCT
>JAPVSX010000040.1:0-7001 GCA_047519495.1 Armatimonadota bacterium | reverse complement strand
TGGTTGAGATGCACCAGCACGCGCGTCAGGTTCGGCCTGAGGTGAAGCTGGGAAACGACGATGTTGCCAACCGTGTCGCTGCCGATCTCGAGGTCCTGGCGCCGGGACAGGAAGACGCCGCCCGTGATGTCGATCGCCAGCCGGTCCGGGTAGACGAACGGGTGAATCGTGTACGCGAGTGGCTGGGACGCGCGGATCGTCAGGCGGCCCACGCCGTCCTGCTCGTCGTACGCCGCGCCGCGCACGTGAAACGCGCCGGGCGCGTCGAGAAACTCGGGCAGCGGCGGGAGGGCCAGCGGTTCTGGGGCGACCGGGCCCGCGACGTCGCCGGACTGAGGCGGACTACTGGGGCTCGGGCCTGCGGTGTGAGCCGATACGTCCGCAGCCGGCTTGCCTGTCGCCTCGCGGAGATCCCTGTCGGGGGAGCCGGAGGGGGTCGAAGGCGACGTCGGAGATCCGCCGGGCCCGTGCGCAGTCGCGCCGGGCGGGCCTTGCGAGGCTTCGCCCGCCGGGCCCTGTCGGACTTTCGTCTGCGCGCTCTGCGCGCCTTGGGGCGCACCCTGTGCGGCCTGACCTGGAGGCGGAGGTGACGGTAGCGTGGCCGGGGCGCCGGCCGCCGCAGCGGCCGCGCTCTGCCCCAGGGCCACCGTCACGACGCCGGGGCCCGTGGTGATTTTGAACGCGAGCGGCCGGGCCAGATCGAACACCACCCGCGTTACGTACGGCCGCACGCGGAACTGCGCGATCCGGACGCGCAGGATGCCCTCCGCCCGGTGCGGATCCTCGGGGACCCGCAGGCGGGTCACGGCGTTCGCGAGGTCCACAGCGAGGCGGTCCGGGTCCCGCAGGGCGTGTCCTTCGACCCGCACAGGACCGGTCGCCGAGATCGTCAGCGCGAGCCCGCCGCCGTCGCGCCGCCAGGCGATCGCGGTCACCTGCGACACGGCCTCAAGCAGACCGGCGTCCGTGTCCTCCTTGACGTACGCGCCGATCGCGCGGAGCACCGCCGCGGCAGGTCCCCAGACGGTCCCGCCTTCCAGCACGGGGGCCGCCGGGAGATCCCACGCGGTGTTCCCTGACATCGCGCGCACTTGCCCGACCGTCACGCGGACGGTTAGTCCCGAGGTCCCCGTGATCGTGACGGTGCGCGCCGCCGGATCCCACGCCGCGGTGCCGCCGAACGCCTGCACGAGCGGAGCGAGCGGCGCGACCGTGATGCCGTTACGGATCTCCGGGGACGCCGGCAGGGACACCTCGAGGTCGTTGACGAGGATGCGGGGAGGCGGCGTCTGGGCAGACGAACCGGGCGTCGCCGCGAGCAGCGACACGAGCGCCAGGGCGGCCCCCCACAGCTTCATCTGCTCCGAAGCTCCTCCGACGGCTGGTGCGGTCTCTGCGGCTACGTCTTCCGTTGCCTGGGCCAGGGACCCTCGTATTCGCGCCGTGTCGAGAAAATCCTGCGTGACGGGGACGTGAAACGCTGGTCAGATAGTAGGCCACGACCCGAAGCGGGATCCTGAGATCCTGCGACATCGGAGGCACTCGGCCTTGTGATTCTTTGGGGTTAGCCTGGCTGCGAGACCTTCCGCATCTCCGGCTTGCCGTCGAGCACGAACCGGGCGTCCAGGTTCTTCAGGCGTTCCGTGATCCCGCCGTACTCGAGCTCCTCCATGCCCAGCATCGCCGGGTTGAAGAAGCCCTGCGCGCGCATTTCGGCGCCCTTCTCGACCGCCTTCGCCCGGAACACGTCCCACACCGGGTTCTGGAACAGGTCCACCGGGCCGGTGAGCACCCCGTCCCGCATCGAGTACCCGGCCGCCGAGACCATCGGCAGGCAGTAGAAGATGTTCGAGTCGGTGTTGATCGGAACGGGCGCGAGCGGCATGTTGTGGCTGCCCCGGGTGTCCCCCGCGACGAACGGCACCTTGCTGAACGCGAGGCCGAACTCCTCGGTCGCGGGGAAGATCTTCTGCGTCCGGATGAGCGCGACCGGGTCGTCCTTCCCGACGTAGCGGCCCGCGATGTGCTTGAGCCGGGTGGTGCTGAGCGCCGCCGCCTGCTCGCTGGGGTGCGCCCGCGAGTAAACGCTCTTGATCACGAACCGGCCGGTGTCCCGCAGCAGCGTCGCCAGGTCGTACAGGTCCTCCGGCGCGTGGAGCGTGATCTCCCGCTCGGCCTGCGTGTGGTTGACGTCCACGATCGAAAACGTGAACCCTTTGCCGATGTCGGGGCTCAGCAGCAGCCCCGAGCAGTACATCGGATCGCAGAACGTGAGGTACAGCAGCAGGTTGAAGGCCCCCGGCTCCGTCTTGTCCGCGGTGAGCACCATGAACGGCTCCGCCGGCCGCTCGACGATCTCCAGCTCGGCGACGCCGGGGCCCATGCCCTGGAGGTTGCCGGAGAAGTCGCTCTTCAGGAGGTCCTGCTTGGCGCCGTACAGGCCCTGCCGCTCCGCGACCGAGCCGGCCGCGAGGAAGATGTCGTACGCCAGGCGGTGGACCTCTTCCACCCCGACGCCGCGGCGGTGGGTCATGAGCAGGCAGATGTCGTCACCCGTATGGGTGACGCGAAAGTCAATGAAGAGGTTGCCGCGCTGCGCCTCCATCAGCTCCGAGGCGACCGCGAGCATCTCGGGGCTCGGCCGGGTGTGCCCACCGACGCTCCCGACGTCCGCCTTGATCGCGGTGATCGTCACCGGCGAGCCGCCGGCGCTCGGATGTGCCATTAGGAACACCTCCGGGGAAGGCGACTTGAAGGCTCTCTACTGTATGGTGTCGCCTGGTTCGCCGCAGGGGGTCTGTTCGCCGGAGGCCTACCGGGTCCTCCTGCGGAGCCTCGTTCGAACGGATGATCCCCCGGGGCGATCAGAGGATCCGGGTCGGGTCGAGCGCGTCCCGCAGGCCGTCGCCCACGTAGTTGATGGAGAGGACGGCCAGGCAGATCATCAGGCCCGGAAAGATCGCCATGTGCGGGGCGAGGTCCAGGTAGTTCTGGGCGTCGTACAGGAGGCGGCCCCAGGTCGGCACGTCCGGCGGAAAGCCCAGGCCGAGGAACGACAGCGTGGACTCCGCGATGATCGCGGTGCCGACCGACAGCGTGGCCGAGACGATCACCGGTGAAAGGACGTTTGGGAGGATGTGCCGGAAGATCTGCCGCAGCGTGCCGACCCCCAGGCTGCGGGCCGCCTCGACGAACTCCTTCTCCCTGACGGAGAGGAACCCGGCGCGGATCAGGCGGGCCGTGGACATCCAGTTCAGTCCCCCGATGAGGACAACGATCAGCCAGAAGATCCCCAACTGCGGGCCGAACGCGCGGCTCAGTCGGTCCCGGAACAGGTAGATCACGAGGAGGAGCAGCGGCAGTTGCGGCAGTGAGAGGAACACGTCGGTGACGCGCATCAGGATCAGGTCGATCGTCCGGCCGAAGTAGCCGGCCGCAGCGCCCACGAGCGTCCCGAGGGTCACGGACATCAGCATCGCCGTCATCCCCACGGCGATCGAGATCCGGCCGCCCGAGAGGATCCGGGCCAGCATGTCCTGTCCCAGGTCGTTCGTCCCAAGGGGGTGCACCCAGGACGGCGGCACCATCGACGCGCGGAAATCGATCGTGTTGATCCCCACGTGATACACGAGCGGGCCGACGAGCGTGGCCGCGGTCAGGGCGAGAAACATCGCCGTGCCGGCGATCGCCAGCCGGTGCCGGCGGAACCGCCGCCACGCGTCGCCCCACAGCGTCCGCGCGTACCGGGCGCGCGCCGGCCTCGCCGGAAGGAGCACCTCCTCCCCGTCCGGCCGGCTTCGACCGCGAGCGCCACGTGAATCCCAAGGCCAGCCAGGACTCTCCGGAGCGTCGACGTGGCGCTCGGATCGGATGCTAGCCATACTTGATCCTCGGGTCCAGGAGGCCGTAGATCACGTCGGCCACGAGGTTGAACAGCACCACGAGGATCGCGTACACGAACGTGACCGACATAACGACCGGGGTGTCGCTGTTCTGGATCGACGAGATGAGCAGCGACCCGATCCCGGGGACGCGGAAGATCTGCTCTGTGATCACCGCGCCGGTGAATACCGCCGGGAGTCCGAGCGCGAGCAGCGTCACGACGGGGATGAGCCCGTTTCTCAATACGTGCCGGGCGATCACCCGCCGCTCGGACACCCCCTTGGCCCGGGCGGTCCGCACGTAGTCCTGGCCCACGTTGTCCAGCATCGAGGAGCGGACGAACCGCATGAGGCCGGCCGACTGAAACAGCGCGAGCACCGCAACCGGCATCACCGCCTGCTTCACCATGACGATCGGGCTGGTGACCTGGGCGTTGAAGATGAACGGCAGCCAGTGGAGGCGTACGCTGAAGATGATGATGAACAGCACCCCGGTGAAGAACGTCGGCAGCGAGAACCCGATGAACGCGCACGTCGTCGCCACCTGGTCGAAGAGCGAGTACTGCTTGACCGCGGAGAGCACCCCGATCGGGATCGCGAGCAGCACCGCCGCGAGGTACGCCGAGCCGACGACCCACAGGTCGGTGGGGAGGCGCTGCAGGATCAGCCGGCTCACCGAGAACCGGCTGGCGAACGAATACCCCCAGTCGCCCCGGGCAAACGCCGTCGCCCACTTCACGTACCGGATGGGGACCGGCTGGTCCAGCCCGAACTGGTGCCGGATGTTCTCCCGGACCTCGGGGGGGACGTCGGGGTTGGCCGCAAACTGCGAGAGGGGATCGCCCGGCGCCAGCGCCAGGATGCCGAATACCACCATGCTGATCAGGATCAGCGTGGGGATGGACGTCACCAGCCGGCGGCCGATGTACGCGGTCATCTGGGCGTCCTCTCGGAGCCCGCCAGGGCGTCGTGGTTCGCGCCGCAGGCCCGGGCGCTAGGCCCTGCGCCTCCAGTCCGCGATGTTCCGCGTCTCGCTGTCGAACGGGCTGATGTTCTGCCCGACGTCGAGGTTTGACGCCCGCGCCGACACGAACTTCCGGTCGATGAGCGGGAGCGAGACGTACTGGCTCACGACGAGGTCGTTCATCTTGATCCACAGCGCGTCGGCCTTCGTGGGATCCAGCTCGGCCTGCGCCTGCTCGAACAGCTGGTTGAACTCCTTGTTCACCCACCGGCAGATGTTGATGCCGGACCAGTTGTTCTCTTTCTGCGCCAGGTCTTTGGCCGGGTCGCCGCTGTAGAACCGGACCATGTACTGGTTGGGGAATGGCGACGTGAACGTCGAGGTGAACATCTCGACGTCGCGGTAGAAGTGCGCGTAGGTGTCGCTGTTGCCCGGCGAGCTGCTGAAGAACACCCCGGCGTCCACCGATTGGAGCGTCACGGCGGCGCCGATCTTTGTCCACCCGTCCTTGACGATCTCCTGCTCCTTCTGCCGGAGCGAGTTGACGCTCGTCACGTAGGTGACCTGGAGCTTGACGCTGCCCTTCTGGCGGACGCCGTCGGGCCCTCGCTGGTAGCCGGCCTCGTCGAGCAGCTGGTTGGCCCTGGCGATGTCGTAGACGATCTTCGTGTTCTTGGACGCCAGGTTGGCCGGGGTCGTGAGGACGTTCGCGGTCGCATCGCCCTCCTGGCCGTACAGCTGCTTCGCCATAGTCTCCCGGTCGATCGCGAGCGACATCGCCTGCCGGACCTTGAGGTCGGTCAGGAACAGGTGCGGCGTCTTGACCGAGGAGCGCTGCCCGTCCACTTCTTTGTTCGGGTCCGTCATGTTCATGTAGATCTGCTCCACGCCCTGGCCCCGCTCCGTGATGATGACGCCTTTCCCGCCCTGGGCCATGTGCTCCAGCACCGGCCACTCCACCTGGAGGTTCCACGCGTAGTCGTACTCGCCGGTCTCGAGCACCGCCCGGGCGGCCGAGGTCGCGTCCCCGCCGCCCTTGATGACCACCTGGCCGAACGCGGGCTTGTTGGGATCACGATAGTACTCGTTGACCGAGTAGACGACCTGGTCGCCAGGCCGGAACGACTCGACCTTGTACGGACCTGTGCCGAAGGACTTGAGGTTGAACGGCGCGTTGCGCGCGTTGTTGCCGACATAGGGGTCGAGGGCGTGCCGGGGGATGATCATGCCCTGCTCGCCGACAAATGGCACGTACCACGCCGGCGTCGACGCCTTGAACGTGACCTTGACTGTATTTGGATCGAGGGCCTCGACCTTCTCGACGTTGATGTACGTCCCGTAGGTGGTCGCGCCGGTCTGCTTGTTGGTGACGAACTTGAACGTGAAGACGACGTCGTCGGCCGAGAACGGGCGGCCGTCGCCCCACCGGACGCCCTGCTTGAGCTTGTAGGTCACGGTTTTGCCGTCGGCGGACAGGCCGCCGTTGGCCCGCGACGGGACCTCGGCGGCGAGGACCGGCGTGAACACCCCGGCGGCGTTCACGGTCAGCAGCGGCTCGAGGCAGACGCGGGAGGCGTGGTAGTCCTTGGTCCCCTGCGCCAGGTGCGGGTTGACGATCGTAGGCGCCTGCCAGTAGAGGAGGCGAAGCCCGCCGCTCCCACCCCGCCCTGCGGCAGGGGCGGCCCGCACCGGCCGGGGCGCGGCCGTGGACAAGATGGAGGCGATCCCGGCGACCGACACTCCCACGGCCCCCAGCCTGGCGATCAGCTCGCGGCGGCTGAGCTTTCCCCGCATCATCTCCGAGACGATCCGGTTGACGTCATCACGCCCCATCTCCCGCGCCCCCCCGGTCTGACTTCACCTGATCAAGACCGCACTACCACATCTACGTCCTGCGTCGCGGTCGCGTTCACGCCGGCCAGGCGTGCCCGGCCGAGGCGCCGCGGCAGGCTGGCAGGGCACGATGTTCGCGGTACCGGGAGCGACTCCTGCGGCCTACCCCGTCCGGCGCCAGTCGGCGATGTTCCAGGTCTCGCTGTCGAACGGGGTCAAGTTCGGGCCGGCATCGAGCGTCTTGCTGCGCGCCGACACGAGCCGCCGATCGACGACCGGGAGTGACACCCCCTGCGATACTACGATGTCGTTCATCCTGATCC
>JAPVSX010000039.1:0-2827 GCA_047519495.1 Armatimonadota bacterium | reverse complement strand
GCACGTCGAACTTGCCCCCAAGGACGCCGATCGAGCCGGTCAGGGTGGCCGGCTGGCTGATGATCCGCCTGGCGCCCGCGGCCACATAGTAGCCGCCGGAGCCGGCGACGTTGCCAAAGAACGCGACGACGGGTTTCGTTCGGCCGGCCCGCGCGATCTCCCGCCAGATGAGGTCGGATGCGATCGCGGAGCCGCCGGGGGAGTCCACGGAGAGGATGATCGCGCCGAACAGCGGGTTGCGCTCGACCGCCTGGACGGCGCGCGCGATCGTGGCGTGGCCGGTGGTCTCCCCGCCCAGGAGCGGGACCGGCAGGGGCAGGCGGGCGCGGCTCTCGCCCAGGTGGATCACGCCCCGCACGCTGATCACGGCGACCGCGCGCCCGGACATCCGCCACCGAAACGGCTGGCGCAGCCTGCGGCGGGCGAGCCGCCAGGGGAGGATCGCCGGGAGGCGGCCGCGTGCGCCGGCCAGATACCGGGCGAGCTCGTCCTCGAACAGGAGCGCATCAACGAGGCCGGCCTCGCGGGCGTCCCGGGCCGACAGCGGGGCCCGGTCGACGAGGGTCCGCACCAGGCCGGGATCGAGCCGGCGGGCGGCCGCGATCTCGCCGACCAGGTCGTCGAAGATCGAGTCGAGGATCGCGTTCAGGGCTTCCCGCATCGGCGCCGTCATCGCGCGCCGGGTAAACGGCTCCGCCGCGCTCTTGTACTCGGCGATCTGCTCGAACTGGCCCGCGATCCCGAGCCGTTCGAGCGCCTCGCCCATGAACGTCACCTCGAGTGCCATCCCGATCAGGTCGAGCGTGCCGCTCTCGGGCATCACGACCGCGTCGGCGACGCTTGCCAGGTAGTAGAGGCGCGTGGAGGCCTGCGGGAGGTAGGCGATGACCTTTCCGCCCGACGTGCGGTACGCCGCGAGCGCGGCCCGAAGACTCTGGATCGACGCCAGGCCCGCCCCGAGGTCGCGGATCGTGATGATGACGCCGGCCACCTGGCGGTTCCCGCCGATGATCTGGAGCTGGCGGCGCACGTCGTCCAGCGTGGGCGGCTGCCGAAGCCACCAGGGCGCCCGGGACCGGTGTTCGGGGTACGGGCCCCCAAGCTCGAGGAGCACGTACATCGGGCGGGGCCCGAGCGCGGAGACCAGGAGGTTGCGCAGGAGGACGAACGCGTCGTGGAGGAGGTCGCCGAGCCAGGCGAACAGCCGCATCGCGGGCTATACGTTCGAGACGCGCCCCGGGTGTCCCTGGAGCGTGGTCATGAGCGCGCGCGGGCTAGGCCCCTCCCCGGGGCCAGAACGACAGCGCGGCGGCGGCGACCAGAACGATGATCAGCGGCCAGTTCACCACGCGGGTCTGCGCCCGTAGCGGCGCGTCCTGGGGGAGCGAGGTCCAGACCAGCGCGGCCCCGTCCCGCCCGTTCGCGTTTGTCGCGACGACGGTCCCCGGGATCTCGAGGGTCACGCGGAGGTCCAGGGGAACCCCGGCCTGGGTGGCCGGCCGTCCTCCGGCGACCGAGAGCTCCTCGGTGTAGGTCGTCACGAGCCCCCACCCCCGCTTCGTCAGGCGGACTGAGCCGAGGGTGAGCGCGGCCGGCGCGAGCAGGCGGCTGAGGGCGCCCTGGTCCACGCGCTGGGCGAGGCGGGCGGGCTGCCCCTCGCCGGTGGTGACGTCCGCGTCGAACGTCGTCGCCGCCGTCGTGACCACGAAGGCCGCCGACGCCACGACGACACCGAGCCAGAATGCCAGCACCGTCCACCGCATCGCGTGTGCCTCCCCGCAGGCCGCATCTCGCCGCGTCAAGGGAGAGTTCCGCGCTGCGGGTCTCCTTTCCCGGCCGGCCGGTGCCGGGACCTGAGGGCAGGGCCGGCGCGTGGGGGAGCCGAACTGGAAGCGGGTGCGCCCGCGTCCGGTCCGCAATCATGGCGGATCTGCTGCCGCCGCGGCGCAGGTCGTCCGCCGCGCGCGCGAGCTGGTCCGAGCCGCAGGCTGGGCGGGCCCGCCGTTTCCGCCCGAGCGGTACGCCGCCCGGTGCGGTGTTGAGGTCGCCCTTGATCCCCGCCTGCCGCCGCATACGCCGCAGTGGAATGGGGCGTTCGCGCTGGCCCTGGCGCGCACGCTGCTGCCGCCCGGGACCGCCGGGGCGGCCGCGGACGCCCTCGCCGAGGTCGGCGCCGCGGAACTCCTCCTGCCGATGCGCGTCTTCCGGCCGATCGCGGCCCGGACCGACCTCACGCTGGACGGGCTGCGGGACCTGGCGCTGCGGTTCGCCGCGCCGATCCGCCTCACGGTGCGCCAGTGGCTGCAGACGGGGACGTGGCGCGGCTTCGCCCTGCTGTGGCGCGAGGAGGAGGGAACGCTGCGGCTCCGGTGGCGCGCGGCGTCTCCGCAGACCCGGCTGCCCCGCACCACGGCGCTCGGCGCGCCGGCCGGCGCGGTGTGGAGCGAAGGATCGCGCCTGTACGCGACGCACCGCACCGGCCGTTCCCATCACGGCGTCGAGGAGGTCCGGACCGGGGTCGGCCCGGCATGGTGGTTCACGCGATTCGGCGTGGTGCGGGACGGCCCGTGGGAGCCGGGCGGGAGGCCGCCGGGGCGCGCGGTCCTCGCGCTCGTGACTCTGGCCCGCGGAAGACAAGGGTGAACATTCGGGGAGTCCATCGTCCGATGACTCGGGGTCCCCAGGCATTCGCAGAGCGAATGCTTGGGGTGAGGATCCGGAGGGAATCGCGTCGGAACCTGCGAATACGCCGACTGTGGTGAGCGCAGCATGACCGTCCGCGGCGGCCGGAACCTGTACGGCTTCCCCATCGGCATCCTGATGCTGG
>JAPVSX010000038.1:0-4046 GCA_047519495.1 Armatimonadota bacterium | reverse complement strand
TTCCGCCGCGCTCTCGAGAGGGCTGCCGGCATGGTCATGAGCAACCAGCGCGTGGGGCGGCTGCTGGCCGCCGCGAGCGCGGCGTTGCGCGGGCGCGGGGGCGCGCTTGGAGCGGTGCGACGGGATGCCCAGGCACTGGTGCGGATGGGGCGGGAGGCGGTCGCTGGCCGCTACCGCGCGCTCCCCAAGCGCTCGCTGGTCGCGATCATCGCGGGCCTGCTCTACTTCCTGGACCCCCTCGACATGATTCCGGATTTCCTGCCGTTTTTCGGGTTTGCCGATGACGCCGCGGTGCTTCTCTGGGTGGCGAGCCGGGTGCGGAAGGACCTCGACACGTTCCTTCAGTGGGAGACGGGGCAGGGGCCGGTGATCGACGTGGAGCCGATGGCGACGGCTGCCGACTGAGAGGTTTTCCGCGGCACGGCGGCCCTCTGCCGCGCACCTCGGCGCTTCCGCGGGTCCTGACACGGCGGGCGACGGCGCCCACCCCACCACCGGAGGCTACGAGGACGGCAGGCCGGCGCTCTCGGCCGCCAGCCGTGCCACGCCAGCCCAGTCGATCTCTCCGAGGCCGCGGGCGCTGGCAGTGAGGAACCGGTCGTGGAGCAGGCTGGCAAGCGGCATCGGCACCGCGGCGGCATCGGCGGCGGCGAGTGCAAGGCGAACATCCTTGAGGCCGAGCTTGAGTGCGAACCCGGCCGGCTCGAAGCGCCCCTCCACCATCGCCTTGCCGTAGTTCTCGACGATCGGCGATCGGAACAGCGCGTTCATCACGGCCATGAATGCCGCGGGCTCCACACCGGACTTGCGCGCCAGCGTGAGCGCCTCGGCAACCGCCTCGATGGTGGAGGCCAGCAGGAAGTTGCCGGAGAGCTTCACGATGTTGGCGGCTTCCGGTTGGGTGCCCACCACGAACACCCCCTGGCTCATCGCCTCGAAGGCAGGTCGGCAGCGGTCGATGGCGGGCGGGGCGCCCGCCGCCACGACCCAGAGCTTGCCAGCGGCGGCGGCCTCGGGGCGCCCGAAGACCGGCGCCGCCACGTACCCCTGTCCGGCCTCCGAGTGGGCTTCGGCGAGCCGGCGCGAGAGCGTAACCGAGATCGTACTCATCGAGGTGTGCACCGTGCTCGCGGGAAGCCGCGCGAGGGCGCCATCGGCAAACATCACCCGTTCCACGGCCGGGTCGTCGGCCAGCATGGTGATCAGCAGGTCGGCCCCGTCCGCCGCGTCTGAAGGAGAGGTGGCGACTCTCGCCCCTCTGGCCTGAAGCTTGTCGGCGCGCCCGCTGGTACGGTTCCACACCGAAAGCGTGTGGTTGGCGTTCAGGAGGTTTGCAGCCATCGGCATTCCCATCCGTCCCAGGCCTATGAACCCGATCCTCATGGTGGCCTCCCTTGCCGGCGACGTACCGGCGTCTTGCGCAATCGCATTATCGCTTGGTGGGGTTGTCAGGCGCGCCGGTTGTTCGACATCTAACCGTTGGTGAGCGGTTCGCGGTGGACAGTTGAGAGGGTGGTCGTGGTGCGTTCTGGCTGTTGCGTGCTACTCGTACCTGAGCGCCTCGATCGGATCCAGACGAGCGGCCTTATAGGCCGGGTAGGTGCCGAAGAAGAACCCCACTAGACCTGAGACGACAAGACCGGCCACGATGGCCGCAGGCGAGATACTGGTGGGGAACGGACTCACCACGCCCAGCAGCTTCGAGATCGCGAGCCCCGCCGCCACGCCGGTCGCCCCGCCAACGACGGAGAGCGTGATCGCCTCGGTCTGGAACTGCTGGCGGATGTCGGCCTGGCGTGCCCCGAGCGCGCGCCGCACACCGATCTCGCGGGTGCGCTGGGTGACGTTCATGAGCATGATGTTCATCACGCCCACCCCGCCGATGATCAGCGAAATCCCGGCGATCACGATCATCGCCGCGCTCACGCCGCCGGTGACCTGGCGGAAGGTGCGGATGGTGCGGTCGGGAGTCCGTACCGCGAAGTTGTTGGGCTGGTTGAAACGCAGCCCGTGCCGCTCACGCAGGATCTGGGTACCCTGCTCGATCGCCAGGTTCACCCACTCCGGCTTCTTCGGGATGGTGGCGATAACGCAACCGTACGTGCGCTTCACATCGGGCCAGATCCGGTCGAACACCCCGACCGGTATCACCATCTGCTGGTCCGAGCCCTGGTCGAGGAAGCCGCCCTTCTTCTCGAACACCCCGATCACCCGGAACGGTCGGCCGTTGATCGAGATCTCCTTGGCAAGCGGGTCCACGTTCTGAAAGAGCGCTTCGACGATCCCGATACCGATGACCACGACTTGGTCCGAGTGGAGCTCCTCGCCAGCGCTGAAGAAGCGGCCGCTCTGCACGAAGTGATTGTTGGCATCCGGGTAGGAGTGCGTGACCCCGCCGATCGTGGCGTTGTTGGTGCGGTTTGCACGGAAGCGCACGTCGAGGTTGTCGGAGTACCAGCGCTCGGGCGAGACGAAGGCGATACACCAGGCGTAGCGCCGGATCGCCTCGGCGTCGTCGAGGGTCAGCACCGGCCGCAAACGCTCTTCTTCGGGCGGGGGCCCCCCACCCCCGAAGCGGTCCTCGTACTTCTGGAACTGAACCAGCGTGGCACCGAAGCTCTGGAACCGCGCGACGAACGTCTGGTTGAACCCCTGGATCAGCGAGACCATCACGATCACGGTGGCGACGCCGATGATGATGCCGAGGCAGGTCAGGAACGCGCGCAGCTTCTGCTCGCGGATGGCGCGGAGCGCCGCGAGCACGTTCTCGCGCCGGGCGCCGATGATCTTGTCCCAGCGGGCCATCTCATTCCTCGCGTAGTGCGACGATCGGATCCAGGCGTGCCGCCCGCACCGCCGGCAGCCAACCCGCCAGTAGGCCGGAGAGGGTGGCGACCGAAAGGCCGGTCATCACCAGGAACGGCGTGACCCGCGCCGGGAACGGACTCCAGGCCCCCACGGCCTGCGCCGCAAGCCAACCGAGAGCAACGCCCAGCACGCCGCCGACGAAGCTCAGGAACACCGCCTCGAAGAGGAACTGCCGGTGCAGGTCGCGCCGCCGGGCGCCGAGCGCCTTGCGTACGCCGATCTCGTGAGTGCGCTCCACCACGGAGGCGAACATCGTGTTGGCGATCGCGACGCCCCCCACGACGAGGGAGATCGAGGAAATCCAGATCACCAGCGCGAACGCGGAGAAGGTGATGCTCCTCCACAATACGTTGAGCGCCTCCGCATCGATGATTCCGAACGGGTCCGGCGCCCCGAAAGACGTCCCGCGGCGCGCCCGGAGCACCACTCTCACCGCGTCCTCCACGTCCTTTCGAGAGGTCTGGTTGGGGGCCTCGACGAACATAGAGATGCCGCGGGTAATCCCGAACGCGCGTCTGAACGAGGCCAGCGGCACCAGCACGAACCTGTCCTGGCTCTGCCCGAACGAGCTCCCCTGCTTGGCCATCGTCCCGATCACGCGGAACGGCTTTCCTTCGACGTTGATCATGCGTCCGACCGCGTCCACATGGGGGAAGAGTTCGTCCTTGATGTCCCAGCCGATCACGGCTACCGGGCGTGCCGCCTCCGCCTCGGTCTGGGTGAAGTAGCGCCCGTCCTCGAGCTCGAGGCCGATCATCCACGGGAACTCGGGGCCCGACCCGAGCACGAAGATGTCGGTCAGGCGGCGCCCTTCCGCATAGACCGGGTGTTGGGAAAACGCCCTCCCGGTCACACGCTTCGCCTGCGGCACGAGCCGCCGCACGGCCTCGACGTCGTCGTCGGTGATCTCCTTGCGCTTGAGGGCGTCGAAGAACTCCGCGCGGCTGCGGATGATGCCGAACTTCTGAAAGATCATCGTGTTGGGGCCAAGGCCGCTGATCACGTCGGCCGCGTACTTGTTGAGACCCGAGATGACCGAGATCACCGCGATAATCGTGGTCACCGCGATGATGATGCCCAGCAGGTTCAGGAACGACCGCAGCTTGTGCGCCCGGATGGACCTGATCGCGATGCGGGCGAGGTCGCTGAGGATCACGCCGCCGCCCCCCCGCCCAGCC
>JAPVSX010000037.1:0-2087 GCA_047519495.1 Armatimonadota bacterium | reverse complement strand
GGGTCACGGGATCGCCGGTCTCGAGGATCTCCCTGGCGACCTGCGCGTACTTCGTCTCGTCCTGATCCCACAGCGAGCCGGCGCCGAGGCGGTAGAACGCCAGCACGATGACGCCCAGGAGCACGCCCGCAACCCACAGCCGCTCGCGCGGGGACGGACGTGCGCGGGCCTGGATCGCCGCGCGTTCGGGCCTCGTGAACACCTCGAGCCCCGGGCCGGGCACCTACGCGCTCAGCCTCTCGAGCAGGTACCGGGCGATCGCGGCGGCGCCTCCCGGCCCTCCCTGCCGCTCCCGGCCGATCCGGCCGCGGCGTTCCCGCTCCGCGGGGTCCCCGAGCAGGGAGGCGACCGCCTGTGCTGCCTCGTCCGGCCCGGCCGTCATGACGAGCGCATCCCCCAGGAGCCGCTGCTGCTCCTCGAGGAAGCGGGCCGTGAACTGCGGCCCCGTCCCGGGAAAAGCGACGACGGGCTTCCCGAGGCCGGCGGCCTGCTCGTGCGCGGCGCCGGCCATCCCGAGGACGACCGTCGCGCGCGCGAGGGCATCGGCGAAGTGGTCGGCCGTCACCGCGACCTCGGTCCCTCCGAACTGGAACCGGTGCGGGTCGATCCACCGGCCGCCCGCCGCGTCGACCGTCGCGCGCAGGCGCTCCCGGGACAGCCCCGGCGCCCACGCCACGAGGACGGCGGCGGACGGCGACCGGGACGCGGCGGCCGCCGCGGCGCGGAGCAGGAGGACGAGATTCGGAAATGCCGCGGGCTTGCTGCCCGGAAGGAGCGTCAGGACCGGACGCTCCGGGGGGAGCCCAAACGCCTCCCCGGAAGGCGCGAGCGTGTCCATCAGCGTGAAGCCGACGTACTGCGCCGGGACGCCGCGCCGCCGCAGCGCGGCGGCCGTCACCTCGTCCCTCGTGAACACCTGCGACGCCGTCCGCCGGATCCGCCACAACTCCAATGGGCTGTGGGGACCGATGTACTCCGACTTGGGCAGCGCGAGATACACGGTGGGTCCTCCTGCAGCGGCGGCCATCAGCAGGCAGTAGACGTCGCCCGCCGCGACGGCCAGGTCCACGCGCCCGCGCTGGGCCCGGAGGGTCCGCCGCTGGGCCGCCCAGAATCCCAGCCAGCCGCTCCGGAGATCCGCCCAGAGGGCCGCCCACCCCGCGCGCGGTCCGAACCCTCCACTCGGAAACTCTCTGCGGGGATCGAGGAGCGTGACACCCGGGGGATAGGCGCGGCCGAGCCCCACGAGCGGGTACGCTGAGACCTCGAGCGCTCCGGGGGGCAGAGCCCGGATGACCTGCGCGACTTCCAGGTCTTCCCCGTAGCCGTTGCTGACGACGAGGAGGCGCTTCACCGGGCCGCCGGCGCCCCGACCGGCCGCGTCACGCGGACGCCGCGTGGCGTCCCGGCGCCCTCTCGAAACACGGGGCCATCGCGTCCAGCATGCGCTGGGCTACGCCCGCCGGCGTCGTGTAGAGCGCCCGGAGTTCCCGGGCCGTCCGTTCGAGCGCGGGCCGGTCCTCGATCAGGTCCAGCGCGCGCCGCGCGGCATCCGCAGGCGTGATGCGCCCCACGAGCTCGGGGACGACCGGGCGCCCGGCCTCCCGGTTCGGCCAGGCCAGGAGCTCCGGGCGGCGTGCAAACCGCCAGGCCATCGCTCCTTTGATCGCCGTGCCGAGCCCGGGAATCCGGCCGAGCCACTCACTCAACCCCTCGGTGCGGATGCGCCCCGGACGGTCGAGCGGCAGCACGACCAGCATCGGCACACCCAGGATCGCCAGCTCGACGGTGTTGGTCCCGGGCAGCGTGATCGCGAGGTCGCTGTGCGCCAGGGCGGTGAGCCGGTCGTCCTGGACAACGCGGATGCTGAGATCGCGCAGGGCGTCCCGGTGCGCCTCGAGGATGTGCGCGAGCGCATCGCGGGGCAGAAACGGAGAGGCGATCAGGGAGAACGCGACGTCCGGGCGCCGGGACCGGATCGCCGCGGCCGTGCGAAGCAGGAACGGCAGGACGCCGTTCACGATCCACCGGCGGCTGCCGGGCAGGAGCGCCACGTGCGTTCCCGGGCGGGGCGCGCCGGCGAGCGT
>JAPVSX010000036.1:0-2581 GCA_047519495.1 Armatimonadota bacterium | reverse complement strand
GGCGCCGGGCCGACAGCCACTCGATCAGGTCCGGCAATTCCTCCTTCGGAAAGAAATGGCCGCCCGCCACCGGGTGTTCCTTGTCGTGTTCGCGGTAGACGACCTCGAACCCGCGTTCCCGAAGGTAGTCGACGAGGTCCCGGCTGTGTTGGACGGGCATGACCTGGTCGCGCGCGCCGTGGATGATGTAGAGGGGCACGCGTGTCGCGTTCTCCAGCAGGGGGTACAGCCCGTGAGGAAACGCCGCGGCCATCGGGATCAACGCCGCGAACCGGTCGGCGTGGTTGAGACCGATCAGAAACGTGCCCGTTCCGCCGTTGGACATGCCGGTCAAAAACACCCGGTCGGGATCGACGCGGTAGGCGCGCGACACCTCGGCGAGGACGGCCAGGACGAGTGCCTCGGCATCCCGCGTCCACCACGCGCCGTCCTCGACGGTCGGGCAGGCGAGGAGGTAGGCCTCCTTGAGTCTCGGCTGCCAGCGGTCCAGATACGCGTCGCCGCCGAATCCCGCGCCGTGCAGGCAGAGGATCAAGGGGTAGCTCCTGGAGGGAGCGTACGACGGTGGGACGTACAGGGCGTAGGTGGACGACGCGTCGCCCGCGCGGATGGGCCGGTCTGGGAGCATCCCGGTTGGGGCTGTTCCGGCCGGCGGTTCCGCGAGCACCCGGCGGAGGGCGGCTTCGATCTCGTCCGCGGGCCGCGCCGCCAGCGCCGGCAGGAGGCGGTCGGCCTCCCGATCGTCCGCGCGGAGGTAGGCGCGGACGAGGGCCGTCGTGTCCGCCGAGCCCCACGGCCGCGCGAGGCCGCACGCGCTCAGGATGAGCACGGACAGCCACGCGCCGATTCGAGTGGTCGTCTCCATCGTCGTGCGGTCCACGGCGCGTCCAGCGTAGCGGGCTCGCGGGCCAAAGTAAAGCCGCGGCGTCCGAGAAAAGACTTGGAAGCGGTCCCGACTTTCGGTAGACTGCTCCCGTGGTGAGACGACCGTCGTTTCGGCTCCCGTTGCCGATCACGTCGCAGACGATCGTGGGCGCGCTCCTCTTCGCGATGACCGGCGCGCTGATCGGGTTTTATCTGCGGAGCTGGTCGGTCGTGTGGGGCGGGTCCCTCTTCGGGGTCCTGCTCGGGGCGGGGGTCGGCACGCTGGGCGCACGCCGCTTCTTCGTGAGCGTCGCGATCGGCACCGTGGTCGGGGGCCTCGTCGGCTGGCGCGCGGGCGGGGTGGACGTGGTGCCGCTCATGGCGGGCACCGGCAGCGCGGTGGGGGGCTTCGTCGGGATCACCATTGAGATGTTCCGGGGCTCGCACCGCCACGAGCGCGAGAAGCGCGCCCCATGACACTCACGTCCGGGCGGATCGCGCGGCTGATGGGGCGTCTCTTCTTCGTGGGCGGGTTTCTGCTCGCCGTCTACGGTCTCTCCGAACACGACCGGTTTCTGGTCAATGCGAGCCTCGGCCTCATCGTCACGGGGATCGCCGCGACGGGATTTGCGCTCTACCGGCACGTCAAGGACGCGCGGTCGGAGGAGCGGCCCCCGGACGGATGAGCGTTCTCAGCAACAGGCATTTGACCGGGCAGACTCCTCACGGCGCTTGGCGGCGAAGAACCGTTTGAGGTTCTCGGGCACGTCGGCTATCCGGTTGACGGTATGTGTCGGCTCGCTCGATGAATCCGACGCGGCCTTGAGCACGGCGTCGACAATCAGCTCCTTGGGCGCGGCGTCGTAGTCTCGGCCCTGGTAGGTCCACACGCGGCAGGTGACGCCGTCATCTTCACACCCGCAACTGCAGCCCTCGCACCGGCTCTCCTTCAACTCGAAGGCGATATCGCGGCCGTTGACGCGGATGGTGGGAGAGCTGACGAAGGTCAGCTCTCGCGCCTGTTCCTCGGATTGCACGTGGATCTTGCGGACCTCGACGTCGACACCGTTTACCCTGAGGATCCGGGCGGCGTCGGCAAGTGCCGCCTCCAGATTCCGGTCGGTGTCCCGGCAGCGCGTGCAGCGGGCCAGGTCAAGGTAGAGAAACTCGATCGCGATCCGGCGGGACGCCGGCTGATGCGGGGCGAGACTCATCGTGATTCTCCTTATATCAGGTGTCTGTGTTCGGCCGCGCTGGCCGCTCATCTGTAGAGACGGAGGATGGGGGAAAAGGACGCAGTCAGTGTGCAGACGGGCCACAGAAGCGACAGGCGCCGGGCCGGGGCTCGTAGGCGATGACGCCGCCGCGGCGGTCGAACTCGACGTGGCAACACGCCAGCAGCAGGGCCTTGAGCCGTTCCCGGCCGCGCTGCACGCGCGACTTGGCGCCGGACAGCGACAGCCCCGCCGCGCGGGCCAGCTCGCGCTGCGTCTTGCCGTCCAGCTCGGTCATGACCAGCGCTTCGCGGTAGGGGTCGGGCAGGCGCTCGATGAGCGGCCGGAGGCAACTCGCCACTTCGGCGTCGAGCGCGGACGCCTCGGCGGGCTCCGGCAGATCCTCGGCGACCTCGACGGCTGCCGGCGCCTTGGCCCGGGCGCGGAGGTGGTCGATCACGGCGTTCCGGGCGATCCGGTAGATCCACGCCGCGAGGCGTTCG
>JAPVSX010000035.1:0-6979 GCA_047519495.1 Armatimonadota bacterium | reverse complement strand
CTCACGGAGAACCTGCTGTACGAGGGCCTCGACGGCAAGCTCTCGTCGTGGCTGGCTGCCGCGTACAAGGTCTCCCCGGACGGCAAGTCGTTCACCTTCACCCTGCGTAAGGACGTCACGTTCTCGGACGGGGCGCCGCTGACCGCGGAGGCGGTCAAGTGGAACTTTGACCGAATCGTCAACCCCAACTTCAAGGCCGGCGGGGCCCTGGCGGCGCTGACCGGCTACGCGGGCTCAACCGTCCTCGACGAGCACACCGTCCGCGTGAACTTCAAGGAGCCCTACGCGCCCTTCCTGACCTACGCCGCCGGCGGGACGCTGTCGCTGCTCTCGCCCAAAACCACTCCGACGCAGGGCGACTCAGTCAACCAGAAGCCGGTGGGGAGCGGCCGGTTCGTCGTCTCGGAGTACGCGCCCAAGGACCACATCACGCTGTCCCGCAACCCCGAGTACACTCAGCGGCCACCCTACAGCGACCACCAGGGGCCCGCGTATCTGGACCGGATCATCTGGAAGATCATTCCCGAGTCCGGCACGCGGATCACGACCCTCCAGTCGGGCGAGACGCAGATGATCAGTTTCCTGTCAACGCCGGCCGCCGTCCTTCCCCGCCTGGCCGCCGACAAAAACTTGAGAGTAGAGAAGAACCCCTATCCGGGGGCACCCCGCATCTGGCTGCTCAATGTGAAGACGCCTCCCACAAACGACCTCAAGGTGCGCCAGGCGCTCAATTACGGGATCAGCCGCGCCGCGTTCGTGGAGTCCATCTACAAGGGCGTGGGGCTGGAGGCGCACGCGCCACTGACGATGCACACGCTGGACGATCCCTCCCTGCGGGCGTACTATCCGTACAACCCGCAGAAGGCCGCGCAGCTCCTCGACGAGGCCGGCTGGAAGACGGGGCCCAACAACATCCGGCAGAAAGACGGCAGGCCCCTCTCACTCCTGATCAACTCGATCAATTACGGGGCCGGCAACCTGCCGGAGATCGAGCTCCTGCAGGGCCAGCTCTTGGGATTGGGGATCGACGCCAGGATCAAGAGCCAGGCGCGGCCGCCGTGGTACGAGGACAACTACCACTGCGCGACGAGCGGTCCGGTGATGTTCCTCCGGAGCACCGACTGGGACGGCCTGTACGCGCTGTTTAGCACGTCCAACGTCGGCGGGAACTTCAACTGGGCGTGCTTCTCGAATCCCGAGGTGGACCGGCTGCTCGCGGAGGGGGTCGCCCAGTTCGACCCGGCAAAGCGCCGGGCGATCTATCTCCGGATCGAGCGGATCCTGCTCGACCAGGCCGTCACGGTGCCGCTCGTCGACGAGCTGTCGGTCTGGGTGATGCGCAACACGGTGAAGGGTACCACGTACAACTACGGGGCGTACCCGGTTCTGGGCGACGCCTACATCGCGAAGTAATCCGGTGGCCGGGGCCGCCTCTCCGGCGGCCCCGGCCGCGCAGGTGGGAGGCGGTGATCCGCTACATCTCCACAAGGTTGCTGGCGACCGTTCCCGTGGTCTTCGGCGTCACGATCGCCGTCTTCTCCATGCTCTACCTGATCCCCGGCGACCCCGTCAAGATGATGCTGAGCGAGTTCGCCACCAGCCCGGAGCAGATCGCCCGGATGCGCGCCCAGCTCCACCTCAACGAGCCGTTCGCCCGGCAGTACGGCCGCTTCGTCTGGGGCGCCGCCCGGGGCGACCTCGGCCAGTCGATCCGTGACCGCCGGCCCGTCACGACGGAGATCCTGGAGCTCCTGCCCGCCACAGTCCAGCTCGCCGCGGCGGCCCTCGCGTTCTCCGCCGCGCTCGGCATCACGCTCGGGGTGGTGGCGGCGGTCCGGCAGAACTCCTGGGCGGACCTGGGGTCTATGGCCGTCGCGCTCGTCGGCGTCTCGATGCCGTCGTTCTGGCTCGGGCTCATCCTAATCTTCATCTTCTCCTTGCACCTCGGATGGCTGCCGGCGACCGGCGGCGGGGACGTGTCTCACCTCCTCATGCCGGCGTTCGCGCTCGGCCTGGGCGCGTCCGCGATCATCGCGCGCCTCACCCGCTCGAGCATGCTCGACGTCCTGCGGATGGAGTACATCAACACCGCCCGGGCCAAGGGCCTGGCGGGTCCCGCCGTCGTCCTCCGCCATGGCCTCTTCAACGCGCTCATTCCGATCATTACGATCTTTGGGCTGCAGTTTGGGAACCTGCTCGCCGGGACCGTGATCATCGAGACGGTGTTCGGGCGGCCGGGGATCGGCCGGCTGCTCGTGGCCGCGATCCTCGACAAGGATTTCCCCCTCGTGCAGGGCGTGGTGCTGTTCGTCGCGGTCGGCTACGTCCTGATCAACCTGGCCGTGGATGTCGTCTACGCCGTCGTGGACCCGCGCATCCGTTATGGCTGACCCGCCCGCTGCCGCCCGCAGGATCCGGCCGCCGCGGGCCACCCGCACCCGCTGGCAGATGCTGGTCCCGCGCGTCCGCCGCCATCGGGGCGCGCTCGTCGGCCTGGGGATCGTCGCCGTCCTGGCCCTGGTTGCCGCGTTCCAGAACGCGGTGGCGCCGGTGAGCCCGATCAAGATCGACATCACCGCGGCGCTCCGGGCCCCGAACGGAGCGCACTGGATGGGGACCGACCAGTACGGGCGCGACATCTACAGCCGGGTGATCCACGGCGCCGGGATCTCGCTCAGTATCGGCATGATTTCCGTCGGCATCGCTGCGAGTGCCGGCACCGCGGTGGGGCTGGTCGCCGGCTATTACGGCGGCATCGTGGATGGGATTCTGATGCGGATCATCGACGTCATGCTGGCGTTCCCTGGGGTCCTGCTGGCGCTGGGGATCGTCGGCGTCCTCGGGCCGAGCCTGCGCAACCTGATGATCGCGGTCGGGATCGCCGCGATCCCGTTCTACTCGCGGCTCGTGCGCAGCTCCGTGCTCGTGGCGAAGGAGCAACTGTACGTCGAGGCCGCCCGGGTCGTCGGCGTGCCGATCCCGGTCATCCTGGTGCGCCACATCCTGCCCAACGTCGTCGCGCCGATTATCGTGGCCGGGACGCTCGGCATGGGCGGCGCGATTCTCTCGGCCGCGGCGCTCTCGTTCATCGGCCTCGGCAGCCAGCCGCCGACCCCCGAGTGGGGCCGGATGCTGAGCGAGGGCCGGGACTACCTCCGGGACGCGTGGTGGATCGCCACCTTCCCGGGGCTGGCGATCATGCTCACCGTGCTGGGCGTGAACATGCTGGGGGACGGCCTGCGGGACGTGCTCGACCCCCGCTTGCGGATCTAAGCGCCCGGCGCGAGGAACACATAACCGGAGGAGGGGTGGACGATGCGCGACACCGTCCTGATCGAGGAGATGACCTGGCCCGAGGTCCGGGATGCGGTCGCGGGCGGCAACCGGCGCGCCATCGTGATGCTCGGCGCGATGGAGCAGCACGGACCGCACCTTCCAATCGGCACCGACACCTATCTCGGCTACGCCACCGGCGAGCGGCTTGCTCGCCGTCTGGGCGACGCGCTCGTGGCCCCGGTGGTCAGCCTCGGGTATTCGGCCGGCCACCTTCCGATGGCCGGCACCGTCAGTATCGAGGAGTCCACGCTCGAGGCGGTGATCGTCGACGTCTGCGGCTCGCTCGCCCGCCACGGCTTCCGGGAGATGATCCTCCTGTGCAGCCATGGAGGGAATTATCGGGCACTGCGGAGCGTGCTCCCCCGGCTCCGCGAGCAGCACCCGACGATCCGGATCTCCGCCGTCACCGAGTTCGACGAGTGGCTCGAGCACACGAAGGAGTTTGCGGCGCGCGAGGGTCTCGACATGGCCCGCCTGGGCGTGCACGCCGCCCAGGGAGAAACCTCGCTCATGCTCGCCTCCCAGCCGGAACTGGTCCAGATGGACAAGGCGTGCGAGGGATTTCTCGGCGATGCCTCGATTCGGTGGCAGTCCAAAGTGCCTCCGCCGATGGACACGATGAGCCCGACCGGCATTCTCGGCGACGCAAGAGGCGCCACGCGGGAACTCGGTGAGAAGATGTTCCGGGAGCGGATCGAGCGTCTGGCGCAGATGATCGAGGCAGGAGCGCTGGCCCGCTGATGGGAGCCCTGCCCGTATCTGCGTCTTCGTCCCCCTGGTCCGTGATCCGTGCCACTCGCCTCCTCGACGGCACCGGCGCGCCGCCGCTCGCGGACCCGACCGTCGTCGTCCACGATGGGCTGATCCACGGCGTGTACGCGGGCCGGGGACCTGAGGAGAGGTGGCCGGCCGGTGCGCCCATCCTGAACCTCACCGGCCACACGCTGCTGCCGGGCCTGATCGACGCCCACGTGCACCTCGTGCTGCCGGGCGACGGCACGCCGTTCGAGACGATGGTTCGAGAGCCGGACGGCGTGCTGCTGGCCATCGGTGCCTTTAACGCCCAGACGGCGCTGCGGGCCGGGATCACGACCCTCCGCGACTGCGGCGGCAGGCGGGAGACGACGCTCGACCTGCGGCGGGTCCAGCGCCTGGGCTATGCGCGGATCCCCCGCCTTCATGTCTGCGGGTGGCCGCTCACGGTCACCGGCGGCCACTGCTGGTACTTCGGAGGCGAGGCGGATGGCCCGGAGGAGCTGCGCCGGGAGGTGCGCACGCTGCTCAAGGCGGGTGCGGACTACATCAAGATCATGGCGACGGGCGGGGGCACGATCGGCACGATCGCGTGGCGCCCCTCGTACTCGCCCGAGGAGTTGCGCGCGGCGGTGGAGGAAGCGCACCGCTTCGGCCGCCGCGTCGGGATCCACTCGCTGTGCGGGGAGGCGACTCGCCACGTCCTGGCCGCCGGCGCGGACCAGATCGAGCACGCCAACTTCCTGGTGGACGCCACGGGGCGCCAGCAGTTCGATCCTCGGATCGCGGACGAGATCGCCCGCGCCGGTACGCCAGTCACGACGACCCTCTGTGTCGGGCACTACGTCGTCGAGGCGCTCTCGGCCCGCGAGGACCGGACACCCGAGGAGCAGTCGCAGCTCGACCGGTGGCGGCGCATGCGCGAGGGCAACCTGGACAACGTCCGCCGGCTGCGGGGGGCCGGTGCCCGGCTTGTGGCCGGCACGGACGCGGGCTGGCGGTTCACGCCGTTCGACAGCTTGGTCACCGAGATGACGCTGATCTGCGAGGCCGGCGCCAGCCCAAGCGGGGCGATCGTCGCGGCGACGTCAGGCGCAGCCGAGGCGATGGGGATCGCCGGCGAGACCGGCGCGCTCCGTGAGGGGATGGCGGCGGATATCGTCGCGGTGCGGGGCGATCCGCTGGCCGACCTGGCGATCCTGCGGCGCCCCACGATGGTGATGCAGGCCGGGGCGATCATGCACGCGGAGAGCTGAGCCCTCAGCGCGCCGCCCCGCCCTCGTCGGCGGTGTGAGCGCGGCCCGCCTCGAGGTCCCGCTTGCGCGCCATCTACCGGGCCGTCCATCCGGCATCGATCGTGTGGATCGCACCGGTGATGCCGGAGGCCGCGTCGCTGCACAGGTAGAGGGCGAGGCTTGCGACCTCGTCGGGCTCGAGCAACCGCTTGATCGCGGCCGGGGCGAGCATGATCTGCTCCACGACGTCCTGCTCGGAGATCCCGTGCACCCGCGCCTGCTCGGCGATCTGGCCCTCCACGAGGGGGGTGCGGACGTAGGCGGGGCAGATCGCGTTCGCGGTAATGCCGTGCTCCGCGACCTCCAGGGCCAGCGTGCGGGTGAACCCGATGATCCCGTGCTTGGCCGAGGTGTACGCGCTCTTGAACGGCGAGGCCACCAGGCCGTGGATCGAGGAGATGTTGACGACCCGGCCCCAGCGGCCGGCGATCATGTGCGGCAGGCTGTGCTTGGTGCACAGGAACGTCCCGGTCAGCATCACCCCGATCAGGAGGTCCCACTTCTCCTCGGGGAAGTCCAGAATCGGCGCGATGTGCTGCAGCCCGGCGTTGTTGACCAGGATGTCCAGGCGCCCGAACGCGCGCACCGCCTCCTCGACCATCCGCCGAACCTGCTCGCGGTCCCGGACGTCGGCGCGGCTCGCGATCGCGCGGCCGCCGCCGCGCTCGATCTGTGCGGCGACGTCCTGGGCGGCGCCCGCGTTGAGGTCGCTCACGCAGACGGCCGCGCCGGAGGACGCGAGCGCCCCGGCGATCGCCCGGCCGATCCCGCTGCCGGCACCGGTGACGATCGCGCTCTTCTTCTTCAGGTCGAACGTCGGACGGCTCATCGGCATCTCTCCTCAGCGCGCCGCCTTCGAATGCGGCAGCGCACGCGACTCGGCCGTGGGCGCGCCGGCCCGGGCTTGACGCTGCGCCGGAGGCGGCGGGCCCGGATACGTGACGCGCGTCCCGTCGACCTTGGCCCACGGCGTCAGCTTGTGCGGGCTGCCTTTCCCGGGCGCCATGATGTCGACGACAGTATCACCGCGCGCCGCAAGGGCATCGGCGACGAGGGATCGGTGGCAGCGCCACGGCACCGCCTCCGCGCACATGACCGCGACCGGCCCCGCCTCCCTGGCCAGCATCCGGAGCTCGTCCAGCCCGTTCGCAAACTCCGGCGTGCTCATGTAGTCGGCGAACCCGCGGAAGCTCTGGTTCCGCCACGCGGTGTTCTCGGAGTCGGGGCGCGGCTTCCGCAGGCCGCCGAGCGCCGGCAGGTGGCGATACCGGATGCCCCGCCGCGGCAGTGACCTGCTCAGCGTCTCGCGGTTGAACTGAGCCACGTGGCGTGAGCGGGGGACGGTCCGGATGTCCACGAGCGTCCGCACGCCGAAGCTCTTGAGGGCCTCGACGAGCTCGTCGAGGGTCCGGGTGGAGTGCCCGATCGTGTACAACTGCATGGTCACTGGTTGGACTTTCCGATGCTCTCAGAAATGTCCTCCACCCGCACCGATCCCCCCAGGCCTCTCCGTGGCACTGGCGATCGCGGCAGCGCCTCCTCAGCCGGGGTATCCATTCTGCTATACTAGAAACCGCCGTGGAACTCGCCGATGT
>JAPVSX010000034.1:0-7870 GCA_047519495.1 Armatimonadota bacterium | reverse complement strand
CGGACGCTGGCGTTCTTGATCCTCCCGGGCTATCTCACACTCGCATTCGACGCCCTGCAGACGCCGATGGTCGTAAAGACAGCGGGGCTGTCGGCAATCGCATACGGAGTAATCAACAGCGCCTCGGGAATTGGAAAGCTTGCCTCGGCGACCGCGCTGACAGGCGCAGGGAAACGCTGGGTCAGCGTCCCCTTCACAGTCGGGACGTTCCTCCTCACGGCGCTTGCAGCCGTTCTGTTTGGATCTACCACACTCTATCCGGTCCTGATCGCGACGTCGTTGCTCTTCGGGTTGGGGAACGTCGCCACGAACATCGCCAACGCGTCGATCTCCCTTGCCAATGTCCCCACCGAACTTGCCGGACGGCTCATGGCCAGCCGGCAGGTGTTTATCGCCGCGGTCACGATGATCGGCATGCTGGTATTCGGGCGCCTGGCCGACCTGGCCGGACCGCCGGTCGCTATCGTTGCGCTGGGAGCGGCATCCGGAGTGGGCGTCTTTATTGTATGGCTTGTCGTCGGCCGCCACCTGCAGCAACCCGCCCCTAGAGAGGCCTCGGGCGCCGAAGCTGACTGAACCCCCTCCTCTTCCGCGCCTAGTGCAGCGTCTCACCGGTTCGGCCACAGATTCTGTTGTCGAACTTCCGCGATGCTCCCCTAGGCCACGCGCACCGCAGGATTTCTCAGCACCCCGATCTCGTCCGCCCCGATCTCGATCACGTCCCCGGGCTCGCACGCGAACTCATCGGGGGGCACGATCCCGGTCCCGGTCAGGAGCACGGTCATCGCGGGGATGTCGTTCGCCCGCCTCAGGTAGGCGACGAGCTCCGCGATCGGCCGGCGCAGCCGGCCGGTGCTGACCTCCCCCTGGAACACCTCGCGGCGGCCGCGCTCGATCCGGCACCAGAGGCGCAGGCGCGGCTCGACCGGTTCGTCCGCCAGCAGCACGACGGGGCCGAGGCTGCAGCAGGCCCGGTAGATCTTCGTCTGGGGCAGGTACAGGGGGTTCTCGCCCTCGATGTCCCGGGCGCTCATGTCGTTGCCCAGCGTGTAGCCCAGGATGTTCCCTGAGGCGTCCAGCACGACGCCGAGCTCAGGCTCGGGCACGGTCCAGCGCGAGTCGGCGCGGATGCCGACCGAGGCGTTCGGTCCCACACACCGGGAGGGGGTCGCTTTGAAGAACAGCTCCGGCCGTTCCGCGTCGTAGACCCGGTCGTAGATGCCGGTGGTCGTCGTCTCCGCGAGGCGCGCTTCGCGGCTGCGCTCGTAGGTCACCCCGGCCGCCCAGACTTCGGGCGGCACGACCGGCAGGAGCAGGTGCGGGTGGGCGGGATGCGGGGTCCGGTCGAGATCGGGGTAGGCGTACGTCCGCCCGCGGCCGGCGAGCTGCTGCGCCGTCTCGGCGGCGCTCCCGCGCGTCCGCCGGGCGTGCGCGATCAGGTGATCCAGGGACTCGAGCAGCTCGCCTTCCGGAGAGAGGAGCTCGCGGACGCCGCCGTCTTCACAGATTCCGAGGCGCACACCCCCGCCGGGCACCCAAACGCGGGCGATGCGCATCCAGGATCAGCGGAACCCCTGCAGCATCGGCTCGATGTCGATCTGCGCGAGCTCCTTCGGCCACATCGGCAGCCGCCTGGCCTCGCTTCTCTCGCGCGGGCGGCGGTAGATGATCCCGATCGGCAGCCTCTCCCGGCGGTCGAACGTCCGGACCAAGTTCCAGGCCGCCTCTTCGCTCGCCGGGTCGTGATCGGCCGGGACCGGCTCGACGTGCTCCCGGAACCAGTCGTAGGTGTTGAACTTGTTGTAGGTGACGCACGGCGAGAAGTCGTTCACCATCGCGAACCCGCGGTGGCGGACCGCCTCCACGAACAGGTCCGTCGCGTGCTTGGGATCGCCGGAGAACGACTGGGCGATGAAGGTGGCGCCGCACGCGAGGGCCAGCTTCACGGGGTCGAGGAACGGCGGATGCTCCTCGGACGGCGTGAGGTGCTGGCCGAGCCCGGCCGACGGGGAGTCCTGGCCCTTCGTCAGCCCGTACACGCCGTTGTCCATGATGATGAGCGTGATATCGGGGTCGCGGCGGCAGACGTGCACGAAGTTCTCGATGCCGATCGCAAGCGTATCGCCGTCGCCGGCCAGCGCGAGTACGGTCAGCTCGGGGTTCGCCATCTTGGCCCCGAGCGCGTAGGCGAGCGCGCCCCCGTGGGTTCCGTAGAACGAGTTCCCGTTGAGGTAGTTGCGGATCTGGCCGGAGCACCCGATGCCCCCAACGAGGAGCACTTCGGACGGGGTCAGCTCGAGCGTGGTGAGGGCGGCCTTGAGGGCGTTCAGGACGGCGAAGTCTCCGCACCCGGGGCACCACTGGATCCGGTGCCGCGGGGCGGCGTTCTGGTCCCAGATGGACTTCGCGGTCTCAGCAGGCATCGATGCTCACCTCGACCATCACGGGCTCCTTGCCGCCGAGCCGGACGGTCACGGCGCCGTTGTGCGTCACCTCGTGGACGGCCCGGACGATCTCGGACGGATACAGCGGGCGGCCGTTGTACTTGAGCACGCGGCGCGTCGGGATCAGGCAGTGGCCCTGGATCAGGTCGGCGAGCTGGCCCAGGTAGTTGTGCTCGATCACGACGACGGGACCGCCGCGCTCAAGCAGCGGCTTAATCAGGTGCGCCGGGAACGGCCAGATGTGGGTGAGGTGCACGACCGCCGCCGCGACGCCCTCCGCCTGGAGGCGCTGCCGCGCCTCGAGCAGCGCGGGCTTCGTCCCGCCCCACCCGACCAGGACCGGCCCCTTCCCCGCCGTTCCGTAGACCTGGGGCGGCCGGACGTCCCGCTTGAGGTAGGTGGCCATCTTGCGCATCCGCTTGTCCATCATCGCGACGCGCTTCGGCGGGTCGGTCGTCACGAAGCCGAACTCGTCGTGCTCGGTGCTGTTCATCTTGACGATCCCGCCCCGCGTGCCGGGGATGAGGCGGGGCGAGATCCCATCGTCGGTGATCCGGTACCGCAGGTACCGCTCGCCGCGCACGTCGGCTTCGACTGCCACGCGCCGCCCGGCTGGCGGCGGCCCGGACCGGAACACAGCTTCCGGGACGGTCATGCGGCCTTCGCTGAGGTTCAGGTCCGTGAGGAAGAACACGGGGCACTGGTAGGTCTCGGCCAGGCGGACGGCCTCGTGCATGAGCCTGTAGCACTCTTCGATCGTGGACGGCGCGATCACGATCCGCGGGATCTCGCCGTGCCCGCCGCCGGTGACCAGGAACAGGTCGCCCTGCTCGGTCTTGGTCGGCATCCCGGTCGACGGCCCCGCGCGCATCGCGTCGACGATCACGAGCGGGGTCTCCGTCACACCCGACACGCCGAGCTCTTCCACCTTGAGCGAGAGCCCGGGCCCGCTCGTCCCAACCATGCTCATCGCGCCGGCTGCGCTGGCCCCGAGGGCGGCGCGGATCGACTCACGTTCGTTGGCGCCCTGCAGCGCGCGGCCGCCGTAGCGCGGCAGGTGGCGTTCCATGAATTCCAGGATCGACGAGGCGGGCGTGATCGGGTATCCGGCGTAGAACCGGATGCCGGATTGGATCGCGGCGATCGAGAGCGCCTCGTTGCCGCCGATGTAGACGCCCGCCGGGGCGCCCGGGACCGGCTCGAGGCGGTAGCCGACCGACGACCAGTTCCGCTCCTTGAGGATCTGCTCGACAGCCGCCCGCCCGCGGCGGGCCGCCTCGAGGTTCAGGTCCACGAGGGCCGGTCCTCTCCGGCCAAACCGCTCCTCCAGCAGCTGCCGGAGCCGCGTCTCGTCCTGGTCGAACTCCAGGAGCCGGAAGAGGGCGCCCGTCATGACGACGTTCTTCACGACCTCTTTCTTCAGATCGCGCAGCGCAATCTGGCGGGCCGGGATCGGGAAGACGCGCACGCCGCGCGCCTCCAGGCTCCCGGTCGGCACCGGCCCGCTCGAGCTGTCGAAGATCAGCACGCCGCCCTGGATGAGATGCCGGCCGTGCCGGAGGATCGTGTCGCGGTTGGGCTGTTCGGGGGCATCCGGATTGACGTCGTACTCGAGCCCGACGAGGATGTCGATCGCTTCGTCTCCCCAGGAGAGGGGCGGTGTGTCGCTGATCATCAGGGGATCGTACTGGTGGGCGCCGTAGATCGTCGAGGCGAATCCGCGTTCCAGGCCCATCACGTGGAGCCCGCACCGGGTGAGGATCCGGCCGAGGATGTCTGTGATCGTGGACACGCCATCCCTGAGCTGCACGCCGCCGATCAGCAGCTTCATCCGGTTCACGTTCATTCCGTGTAACTGCCTCCTGGGGAGCCGCTGGGCGGGCGCGTGCCTTGCACCCGAGCGTCGCGGCTCGAGCTTCTGACGGGACTATATAGTAACACGTTCTTTTCTAAACCGCCATTCCCGCTTGCCGCAGGGGGGTTGCATCCCAAAATCTGCCCTCTATCACAGAGTTTTAGATGCTTCCAAGACACACAGCGGGTCCGCGGGGCCGGGGCCCTGCGGACCCGCCTGACACCCAGGGAGGACGGTTATTTGACGGCGGCCTTCAGTTCCTTGGCGGGGGTAAACCGGGGAACCGTCCTGGCCGGGACGCGCACGGGCTCCCCCGTCTGCGGGTTTCGGGCGATGCGCGCCTTCCGCTTCAGCACACGGAACGTCCCAAACCCCGGGAACCGCACCCGGTCACCCTTCTTGAGGGTGGACGTCACCAGCTCCGTCAGATGATCGACGATCCGTCCGGCCTCGGCCTTGCTCATGACCGCGTCCCTGGACGACAGCTTCTCGGCGAGCCGCGCCGCGAACTGTGCTTTCGTCATACATCCCTCCTGTTCAAGTCGTCTCTAACCCGTCTCGGGAATAGGGTGTTCGGGGAGCGCCTGCCGTTTCCTTCCGTCCTTCGCCGTCCGCAGCCTTGTTTTTCGGGCCTCCGCGGGCGGATGAGGTCCAGCGGCGGGCCGAGGGATGGGAGCGGACGGGGTCGTATGTTGAACCGACCCGGGAGGGACGTGGATGCCGGATCCGCTGCTGCGGGCAGACGGGTTGTCCAAACGGTTTGGGGAGGCGCACGCCCTCCGGGACGCGACGGTGGAGATCGCGCCGGGCGAGGTGCACGTGTTCGCGGGCGAAAACGGGGCCGGCAAGACGACGCTCGTCAACATCCTGAGCGGCCTCTACCGTCCCGACTCGGGCGCGATCTTCCTCGAGGGCCGCCGGGTCGAGATCCACAGCCCGGCCGACGCCGTGGCGCTCGGCATCGGTCTGGTGCACCAGCACTCGGAGCTGGTCGGCCCCTTTACCGGCCTCGAAAACGTCGTCCTCGGAGGGGAAGGCGGCGGGGTCTGGCTCGACGTCCAGCGCCGGCAGGAGGACGTCGCGGCGCTCGCCGGGCGATGCGGGCTGACCGTATCCCTGGGGGTCCCCGTGCGCGACCTGTCGGTCGGGGAGCGCCAGAAAGTCGAGATCCTCAAGACCCTCTACCGGGGCGTGCGGCTTCTCATCCTGGACGAGCCGACGGCGCTGCTCACGCCGCAGGAAGCGGACGCCCTGCTCGGCGCGGTCCGGTCGCTCACCAGGGAAGGCCTGACGACGATCTTCATCACGCACAAGATCCGGGAGGTCCGCGCGGTCGGCGATCGGGTGACCGTCCTCCGGGCGGGGCGGGTCGTGGGGACTGTGGTCCAGGCCGAGACGTCGGACGCGGCGCTCGTGGAGATGATGTTCGGCGGCCGCATCGAGCCCACCGTGGCCGGGCGAGCGGCGCCGTCGGAGGAACGCCCTGTCGAGGGCAGGCCGGCGCTGGCGATCCATGATCTCGGGGTCGCGAGCGAGCAGGGCGTGCCGGTGCTCGCGGGCTGCACGATCGAGGTCCGTGCCGGTGAGACCGTGGGGCTGGCCGGCGTGGCCGGCAACGGCCAGCGGGAGCTGGCCGAGGCGTTGATCGGCGCGCGCGCCGCGTCGGCGGGCCGGATCGTCCTCTACGGCCGGGAGCTCACGCGCCTGCCGATCGCGCGGCGCCTGGCCGCGGGACTCGCGTACATCCCCGGGGATCGCCTGCACGAAGGGATCCTCCCCTCGCTGAGCGTCGCCGAGACGCTGGTCCTCGGACTCGGGCCGTCCTTTCACGCCACGCGGGCATACGATCCGGCCCGAATCCTGGCATTGGCCGCCCGGACGATCGCCGAATACCGGATCCCCGCCCGCGACGGGACAGTGCCGACCGCGACGCTTTCCGGGGGCAACATCCAGAAACTGCTCGTCGCACGGGCGATGCTCCAGGCGACCGCCCACGATCGGGCCGTCCTCGTCGCTGTGAACCCCACGCGCGGACTGGACGTCGCCACGACGGCCTTCGTCCACTCCCGGCTCCTCGAGCTCCGGCGCGCCGGGCGCGGCGTGCTGTTGATCTCCGAGGACCTGGACGAACTGATGGCCCTCTGCGACCGCATCCTCGTGATCTACCGGGGACGCCTCGTCGGGGAGGTCCACCGCGGCGCCTACGATATCTACCGGATCGGCGCGCTGATGGCCGGCGCGGGGGTGGAGGTCGCCCCGACGGCGGGTACGCCTCGGTGAGCGCCGGCCCGCGGCCCGCCGCCCCGCCGGCGGTCGCCCCCCCGGCGCTCATTTACCTGGCCGCGGTAGCGCTCGCGGCGCTCGTGACCGGCGGGTTTGTCGCCGCGTTCGGCGCCGATCCCCTGCTCGCGTTCCGGACGATCGTGCAGGCCTCCCTCGGCAGCGCGACCGGCATCGCTCAGACGCTCAACAAGACCACCCCGCTGCTCCTCGGCAGCCTGGCGGTGGCGCTCGCAATGCAGGGCGGGTTCTTCAACATCGGCGTCGACGGGCAGATCTACATGGGGGCGATCGCCGCGACCGGGATCGGGTTTCTGCTCGCCGGGCCCGCGGCCCCGGCCTGGCTGGCCGTGCCGGCCGTGCTGGCTGCGGGCGCACTCGGCGGGGCGCTCCTGGGCGCGCTGCCGGCCGCGCTCCGGGCTCGCTGGGGGGTGAGCGAGATCTTCGTCACCGTCATGCTCAACTTCGCCGCCGTGTTCCTCACCGAGTATCTGACGACGGGCCCGTGGAACGATCCGATCGCCGGCGAGGCGATCAGCCGGCCGATTCCGAGCGCGGCGGCGCTGCCGATGCTCCTCCCGCAGGGCGGGGCTCACACGGGGATCCTGCTCGCCCTCGCCTGCGCGCTGGCCGTCGGATGGGTCCTCGCCCGGACGTGGGTCGGGTACCGGATCCGCGCGGCCGGGGACAACCCCCTCGCCGCCCGGCTGGGAGGGATCAACCTGGCCGCGGTGACGCTCGTGACCCTGATCGGGAGCGGCGCTGTGGCCGGCCTCGCGGGAGCGATCGAGGTGGCCGGGGTCCACGACCGGCTGATCCTCGGGCTGAGCCCCGGGTACGGGGTCCTCGCCATCTTGATTGCCGTGCTCTCCGGCCGGACGGCGCCCGGACTGATCGCGGGGTCGTTCGCGTTCGCTATCCTGGTCGTGGGCTCGGACGCGCTCCAGCGCAGCATCGCCTTTCCGTCAAGCGCGGTGTACGTCTTCCAGGCGATCGTGGTGCTCTCTGTCCTCCTCGCCGGGGCGGCGGCCCGGCGCGGCAGGTGACGCCCTGGGCCTCCTCATCGACGTGCAGGTCTGGCAGCTCACGGTCACGACGGCCGCTCCGCTGCTGCTCGCGGCGCTGGGCGAGCTCCTCGGCGAGCGGTCCGGCGTCCTCAACGTGGCGATCGAGGGGATCATGGCGCTGGGCGCGTCCGTCGGGTTCCTTGTCACGTTCGGCAGCCACAGCGATGTGGCGGGCATGGCCGCGGCGGTTCTGGCCGGGGGCCTGATAGCGGGCCTCCTCGGTT
>JAPVSX010000033.1:0-3322 GCA_047519495.1 Armatimonadota bacterium | reverse complement strand
TCTCCGCCGATCACGCTCCAGTGATCGAGCAGCACCGCCGCGCGGACGTCGAAGGACGCCGGGTCGCGATTGAAGAACGCGTTCAGCCGGTTGACGACCCCCTGGACCCGGTCCACCGGCACCTGTCCGTCCACGGTCGCGCCGAGTGTCAGGACCGGCTCCCCGTCCACCCGAATCGTCACGGCCTGCGCTCCCGCAGGCGCCGGGGGATCCAGGGAGATCTTCAGGTAGCCCTCCGCGGTGCGGCGGATGAGGGGGATGCCCCGCGCAATGAGGTCCGACCGGATATACGCGACCCGCTCCGCCGCCACGGGGTGGTCCTGATAGATCCCGAGATCCGGAATGCCGGAATACCGCTCGAACTCGGCCAAGTGTTCCATGAGGGTGAGCATCGCCACGGGCGTGTAGGGCGTCTTGGTGAGGTATGCGATCCCGTTGAGATCGGCGTCCCGCTCCAGATCTCGCTGATAGTCCGACAGGGCGCCCTGCGCTGCCAGTTGCACGCCCACGATGGGCGCCGGCGAGCGCGCGAGCACGGAGAGCGCCGCGGCGACGAGGAGCGCCGGATTCATTTGCCTGGCGCGGGCCTCCCGGATGTAGTAGTGGTGGTGGTTGACGTGGGTCAGTTCGTGGGCGAGGATCGCCGCCAGTTCACCGTCCGCGCGCACGAACTTCATCATGCCCGCGGTCACATACACCCAGCCCCCCGGGATCGAAAACGCGTTGACGACGGGGACATCGATGATGTTGAAGTGATAGGTCAGGTCTTGCCGCTCGACGACCCTGGCCAGCGCATCGCCGACACGCGTGATGCGCTCGACCTGCGCCGGGTTGGTCACCAGCCGGTAGTGCGCCTCGATCTGCTTGGCAACCTGAGCGCCCAGCTTGACCTCGTCGCCCGTCGGCGGCCACTGGTCAGCGCCGGCGGCCGCCGCCCACCCCAGCGCTACGAGCGCAAGGCCCGCGCCGAGCGCACGGCGCAACAGGTATGTGGTGCCCGCCCGTCTGCTCATCGCCCTCTTATTATAACTCCCGTTGTAACTCCCTGAAGACACCCGATCAGTGGCGCGCGCGCCCGCCCACCGCCCCCGCCAGCGACGCCAGCAGCCCGGCGCCCGCCGCCGCGTACGCCCCAGCCTGCCTGCCCGGCGCCTCCCGGGAGGTCCGTCCCTCGGCGGCGGCGAAGAACCCGAGGCGATCCGTGGTCGCCAGCACCTGCTGGCTTCCGTCGAAGCGCGTCGCAGCGAGCGCGATCCAACCTCGATCCTGGTTCCGAAGCAGCCTCGTGGCGTGCACGGCATAGCGCAGCACGACTGTCACGGGGGCGGCGAGCACCGTGGGTGTCCCCGAGGGCACGTACGAAGCCGCAATCCGGTAGCCGTTCCCATCGAAGGTCTGACCGTTTGGAGCGGGGGCAACCGACGCGGCATCCAATGGGGTAATCACAACCTTCACCGAGGACTCACCGGGCCGCGGCGCGATCGCCGCCTGTGGAAAAGTCGCCAGCGCCTGATCGTCGGCGGTCGCGACCTCAGCGGCCGGGGACCCCTGGGTGCCGAACGAGAGTGTCGCCGTCCCGGACTCCGGCGCTTGATTATCCTTCTCGCGCGCCGCCGGCGGATGGACCCACCGGTACGGCGGCAGCGGAGCCACCCCATCGTACAGCAGTAATGCGGGCAACGGCCTCCCGGCGATCAACGTCCCAAGATACAGGAGGGCGGCGGTGACCCCCCAGACGGACCAGTGGGCCCGGCGCGGCATCATCCGCCAGCTCCGCCGGTTCGGTCTAGCAAGAATGTCCGCCGGGCGTTCTCCTCCAGGACGCTCTCAAGCGCTGTGTCGGACATGCCGCGGAGAGCACCGAGCGCCCGCGCCGTATGCACGAGAAACGCCGGCTCGCACCGGCGGCCTCGGACCGGGACGGGCGCCAGGTACGGCGCGTCGGTCTCCACCAACAGCCGGTCCGCGGGCACGCACCGGGCGACATCGCGGAGCGATCCCGCGCTGGCGAACGTGAGAGAACCGGCGAGCGAGATCATCCATCCTGCCTCAGCCCAGCGCAGCGCGGTCTCGGGCGTCCCGGTGAAGCAGTGGCAGACGACGGGGGACGCCTCTTCTTCCCGTAGTATCCGCTCCACGTCGGCGTGCGCCTCACGGTTGTGGACGACGACCGCAAGCCCTTCCCGCCGGGCGAGCCGAACCTGCGCCCGAAACGCCTCGGCCTGGATCTCACGCGGCACGCTCGAGCGGACGTAGTCGAGTCCCACCTCGCCGATCGCCACCACCCGGGGATGCCGGATGAGCTCCACCAGAGCGGCGAGCGCTCCCGCGCCGGCGGCCGACGCGGGGTGGATCCCCACGGCCGCCCGTACGTTCGGGTACCGGTCGGCCAGGGTGAGGGTCCGCCGGCTCCCGTCCACAGACGTCCCGGCGGAGATCATCAGGCCGACGCCGGCCGCCGCGGCCCGGGCGAGCACCGCGTCGCGGTCGGCGTCAAACTCAAGCGCGTCCAGGTGCAGGTGTGCGTCCACCCACATGTCTCGCACGGGCCCCCGGGTCGCCGATCCCCCGGCGCCTGCTCCGGCGCGGTACATCGCGCAGGCGCCGCTCCCCGGGTTCTTCAGCATCGGGAGCTCTCCTGCGGTCACAGCCGCACACCACCCGCAGGACGGGGCGGCGGTATCCGCTGCAGCCGCGGGCCGCGCACGGGGACGGCGGCGGCCGGAGCGCCTGCCGGAGCATCCCGGCGGGAGAGCGGGAACGGCGGCGGGGTTACCTGAAACGCTGCGTGCTCGAAGTACCGGGCCTGCCGGAGGGCAAGCGGCCGCGTCCCGGCGGTCAGGGCGATGAGCGTGCCGTCCGGCATCCGCGTTATGTCCTCCGCCGGAGCCAGGGCCCGCACGTACGGATGCACGGTGGTGCTCCTGACCCCACGGCCGCGCGTCGTCACCGACACCGCGGGGACGGACGTGCGGCCCAGCCAGGCGCTGATCGCGCGGGCCGTCTCGAGGTCCCCGGCGCGGAAGAGCAGCTTTGTCTCGGTGTTGCCCACGAGCGTCCGGGCGCCGCGGGCGCCGTAGACCTCCTCGATCTGGCTGATCACCTGCGCGCCCAGGAGCACACTCACTCCGCGTTCGCGCAGCGTCGGAAGCCGGTCACTCAATCCCGCGAGGTACCCGAAGCGAGTGAACTCGTCCAGATAGATCCGTACCGGGCAGCACAGCCCCGTCCGATCGGCCTGCTCGATCAGACCGTCGAGCAGGTCGGCGACCAGCCACGCGACGAGCGGCTGGAACCGCCCGGCCTCGGCTTCGGGCAGGAG
>JAPVSX010000032.1:0-9146 GCA_047519495.1 Armatimonadota bacterium | reverse complement strand
TCGGGATGTCGCTCGGGGGGACGGCCGAACTGTACCTCCGGGCCGTGCTGACGAGGGCCGGCGTCCCGCTCGGGAGCGTGCAGTTCGTCAACGTGCCGCCGGGGAACTCGGTCACGGTGCTCCAGGGCCGCGGCGTGGACGCGATCTCCGCCTGGGAGCCGTACAACACGTTGATGCTGGGCAAGGTGCCGGGCGCGGTGCTCGTCCAGCGCAACGGCGGCCTCTTCGGCTACGTGATCTTCATCCTGGTCGAACCCACGTTCGTCCGGCAGCACCCGGAGGTCGTGCAGGCGTTCGTCGACGGCTACGCCGAGGCCGCGCAGTACGTCCGCCAGCATCCGGGCGATGCCGCCGAGGTCGTGACGCACTGGATCCAGGGGCTGGACGCGGCGACGGCGGAAGCCGGGCTCCGGAACGTGCCGTGGGATCCACGCATCACGCCGTACACGCTGCAGGCCTGGGACCTGTCGAACCAGTTCATGATGCAGGTGCAGATGCTCAAGGCCCCGGTGTCCCCAGCGGGCCGGATCGACACCCGGTTCGTGCTGCAGACCCTCCGGACGCACCCGGAGTACTTCAGCGATCTGCCGCCTGCGCAGACGGTCGAGCTGAAGTAGGGCTGCGCTTGGACTAGCGGGGGGCCGGCCGGATCGTATTGACCGGGTAGGGGGGCGCGTCGCCCGAGAGCACGCGGACGACGTTCTCGGCCGCCTTGCGCTGTAACTCCTGCACGGACTCCTCCGAATAGAAGGCGACATGGGGGGTCACGATGAGGCGGTCGAGGCTCCGCAGGTCGTCCCCCCCGGCGGGGGGCTCGGTCTCGAGGACATCGAGCGCCGCGCCCGCGATCCGGCCCTCTCGAAGGGCCCGGACGAGGGCGTCCTGCGAGACGAGCGGTCCCCGCGACGTGTTGATCAGGTAGGCGGTCGGCTTCATCGCGCGCAGGGCGGCTTCCCCGATCAAGCCCCGGGTGTCGGCCATGAGCGGCGCGTGCACGGACACGAAGTCCGCCCGTGCGAGGAGGTCTTCGAGCGTGACCTTGCCCACGCCGTGCGCGGCCATCTCCTCGGCGCCGACGTACGGGTCGAAGGCGAGCAGCTCCAGTCCCAGCGCGCGCGCTTTCCCGGCGAGACGCCGCGGGATCTTGCCGAAGCCGACGAGCCCGAGGGCCTGCCCCTGCAGCCGGTGCATCGGTGCCGCGTCGCGCGCCTCCCAGCGGCCGCCGCGCACCTGCCGGTCGAGGAACGGCACCTTACGGGCGCACGCGAGCAGGAGCGCGAGGGCGTGGTCGCTGACCTCCTCGATGCAGTAATCGGGGACGTTCGTCACGACGATGCCGCGGGCGGTGGCGGCGCCCACATCGACGTTGTCGACGCCGATGCCGTACCGGGCGATGATGCGGCAGCGACTCAGCCGATCGATCACGCGGCGGGTCACCGGCGCGTAGCAGACGAGGAGGGCGTCGGCATCCCCCACGACGTCCAGCAGCTCCGCGTCGGACGCCGCCTGCATGACGACAATCTCCGCGCCGATCGCGCCGAGGAGCGCCTGCTCGATTTCAAGGGACGGGAAGACGTGATCGGTGACGAGGACCTTGAGTCGGCTCATGAGGGGCCAGTTCTGGATCGCATCCGCGCGCCCCTTTCTCATCCGCGGTACCGGTGGCGCGCGACCGTGCCCGCGCCGCCTCGCCGGGCGGGCAGCGTGCGGGGAGGGTTTGCCCCGGGGATCGCGAACCTGGGGTCGTATATCGTGGCCGCCGCTCAGGCACCGTCCCTTCTCGAAATGCGCGGGATCTGCAAGACGTTCCCCGGCGTCGTCGCCCTGCGTGACGTGGACTTCGACCTCCGGGCCGGGGAAGTGCACGTGCTGGTCGGCGAGAACGGCGCCGGCAAGTCGACCCTCATCAAGATTCTCTCCGGCGTGCACCAGGCCGACCGCGGCACAATCCGCCTCGCGGACGCGGAGGTCCACCTGACCTCCCCCCGCGACGCCCAGCGCCGCGGGATCAGCACCGTCTACCAGGAGTTCAACCTCGTTCCCCAGCTCACCGTGGACGAGAACATCTTCCTCGGGCAGGAGCCGCGCCGCGGGTGGCTCGGCTGGGTGGACCGCGCGCGGCGCCTGCAGGCCGCGGCGGAGCTGCTGCGGTCGCTCGAGATCGGCGTCCCGCCTCAGGGGCGCGTGCGCGCGCTCGGCGTCGCCGAACAGCAGCTCGTGGAGATCGCCAAGGCGCTGTCGCGGGACGCCCGGATCATCGTGATGGACGAGCCGACGGCCGCGCTGACCGCGCACGAGATCCGCCGGCTGTTCGCGGCGATCCAGGCGCTCACGGCCCGCAGGGTCGGCGTCATCTACATCTCCCACCGCCTGGAGGAGCTGGCCGAGATCGGCGACCGGGTGACGGTGCTGCGGGACGGGCAGCGCGTCGGCACCGCGGGCGTCGGGACCCTCCCCACCGATGAGATCGTCCGGATGATGGTCGGCCGCGAGGTGCGGGAGAAATACCCGAAGGCGGCGGTCGCGCCGGGCGAGGAGATTCTGCGCGTCGAGGGCCTCGTGCGGCGGGGCGTCCTGCACGGCGTCTCCTTCGCGCTCCGGCGGGGCGAGATCCTGGGAATCGCCGGGCTCGTCGGCGCGGGCCGGACGGAACTGGCGCTGACGCTGTTCGGCGCGGCGCCGGCGGATGCCGGCACCGTCTTCATCAAGGGACGCCCGCGGCGGTTCCACTCGCCCCGGGACGCGATCCGGGCGGGGCTCGCGCTCCTGCCCGAGGACCGGAAGCGACAGGGGCTGATCCTCGTCCAGTCGGTTGCGACCAACATCGCGCTGCCGGTGGCGCCGCGGATGGCGCGGTGGGGCCTCCTCGATTACGGCCGGATGCACACGCTTGCCCGGCGGTTTGCCGCGGCTCTGCGGATCATGACCCCGAGCCTGGCCCGCCGGGTGGTGTACCTGAGCGGAGGCAACCAGCAGAAGGTTGTGCTGGCCAAGTGGCTGGCGACGCGGTCGGAGGTCGTCATCTTCGATGAGCCCACCCGCGGGATCGACGTGGGCGCGAAGATCGAGGTGTACCAGCTGATGAACGAGCTGGTCCGGCAGGGCGTTGGGATCGTGATGATCAGTTCGGAGCTGCCCGAGGTGCTGGGGATGAGCGACCGGATCCTGGTCATGCGGCAAGGCCGCGTGGCCGGCGAGTTCCACCGGCAGGACGCAACCGCGGAGCGAGTCATGGCCGCGGCCCTCCCGGGGTGACCGGCGTGGCGCGCGCGGCCGGCGAGGTCGTGGACGAAGTCCTCGTCCGCTACGACAGCGGACCCTCCCGTGCGCGGATTCAATGGGAGCGGATCGGCCTGCCCGCGGTGCTCGTGATGCTCGCCGCCGTCTTTGCCGTCGACAACCACAACTTCCTCACCGTGGCGAACCTGAGCAACGTGGCCCGCCAGTACTCGCCGCTCGCTCTCATCAGCATCGGGCAGACCTTCGTCATCATCAACGGCGGCATCGACCTCTCCGTCGGGGCGCTCCAGGCGCTGGTGAGCGTCTGCGCGGCCCTGGCGATGCTCGCGTGGGGATTCCTCCCCGGGGTGCTCGCCGGGCTCGCCCTCGGCACGGGCGTGGGCGTCCTGGACGGCGTGCTCGTCGCGCGCACGCCGATTCCGCCGTTCATCGTGACGCTGGGCGCGCTCTCGATGGCCCGCGGGGCAGCGTTCACGGTCAGCGGCGGCCAGCCGATCTCCGGCCTGCCGGCGCCGCTTTTGTGGCTCGGCTCCGGCGACCTGGGGCCCGTCCCGATCCCGGTCCCGGCGGCGCTCGCGATCGCCGCGTTCGTGGTATTCCACGTCGTCCTGACCCGGACGCGGTTCGGCCTGTACACGTTCGCGATCGGCGGGAACGAGGAGGCGGCGCGGTTGAGCGGCGTCCCGGTGGCGTGGTACAAGGGGATGGCCTACGTGCTCGCCGGATGCCTCGCCGGCGCCGCCGGTCTCATCCTCACCGCCCGCACGTTCTCCGGGCAGCCGACGATCGGGGAGAGCCAGGAGCTCTATGCGATCGCGGCGGTTGTGATCGGAGGGACGCGGCTCGGCGGGGGCGAGGGGAGCCTCCTGCGGACGTTCCTGGGCGTGCTGATCATCGCCGTTCTGGGGAACGGCCTCAACCTCCTCAACGTGTCGTCGTTTGTCCAGATGATCCTGATCGGGCTGATCATCGTGCTGGCCGTCGGCACCGACTTCATCCGTGAGCGCCGCGGATAGTGGACCGGTGGCGACCGGCCAAAACGCGCCCGGTGCGGACGTTGGACTCGGCCTCTGACCAATGGCGATCAGCGGCGGCCTCGTCCCCCGGACGTCTTGGCTCACGCCGGAGGCCCGTCTTGGCCGACGCCCCAGGCCGCGCAGGGCAGTCCGCCCACGCCTATGGGTACGATCAAGGAGTGAAAAGGTGAACAGGAAGGGGGGAGCAGCACGATGCGGTCCCTGAGAGTGCTGGCAGGTCTCGTGGTGACGGTCCTCGGGCTCTCCGGCCTGGTGGCGGCCGCGCCGTCCCTGGACGCGCCGTATCCGCGTCCCGCCAGGCCCGCGAAGGCGTACCGGCTCGGCGCGCTCGTCCCGCAGCTCGCCAACCCGCACTTCATCGGCATGGCCTACGGAATCGAGGAAGAAGCGCGCGCGCTCGGGGCCTCGGTGATCCTCTACGACGCCGGCGGCTACCAGTTTCTGGACAAGCAGATCGCGCAGATGGAAGACCTGATCGCCAACAAGGTGGATGCGATCCTGCTCGTGGCCGTGTCCGGGCCCGGCACCGTCCCTGTCGTCGAGCGGGCCTACGCGGCCCGCATCCCCGCGATCAACATCAACGTGATGACCGACAGTCCCCACGTGGCAATCCGCATCCGTTCGGACGACAAGTTTCTCGGACGGAAGGAGGGCGAGCTGATGGCGCAGGCCCTCGGCGGCAAGGGCAACGTCGTCATGTTGAAGTCCGCCGCCGGCGCCTCGCCGTTCGAGCTGCGGTCGGCCGGCTTCAAAGAGTACATCGCGGCCAACACCTCGATCAAGATTCTCGGCGAGCAGAACTCCGTGAACACGCCGGACCAGGGCCTCAAGCTGATGGAAGACTTCATGCAGACGTTTCCGAAGATCGATGGTGTGTTCTGCGCCGCCGACTTCCTGGCGATCGGGGCTGCCCAGGCGATCCGCGCCGCCGGCAGGGCGGGGCAGATCAAGATCGTGACGGTGGACCTCCAGCCCGACGCGGAGAAGCTGCTGCGCGACGGGCTCCTCACCGGCGCGATCGTGCAGACCGCGCAGATCATGGGGCGGTGGGGCGTGCGGGCGGCGGTCAACGCGCTCTCCGGACGGACGGTGCCGCCCCAGCTCTACACGCCGATCTTCATCGTGACGAAACAGAACGTGGACCAGGTGGACTTCGCCCTCGAGCGCGGGCCGGCGGGGTGGAAGCCTTGACCGGCCGTCCCCGCGTCTACGTGACCCAGCCGATCCCCCAGCGGGCGCTCGAGCGCCTCCAGGAGGTTGCGGATGTCGAGATGAACGAGGACCCCCTCCATGTGGCCACTCCGGAGGAGCTGGCCTGGGGCGTCGGACGCGCGGACGTCCTCTTCTGCCTGCTGCACGACCGGGTGGACAGCCGCGTGCTTGCGGCCGGCCCCCGCCTCCGGCTCGTCGCGTCGATGGCGATCGTCCCGGCCAACATCGATCTGGGGGCGGCCACGGCGCGGGGGATTCCTGTCACCGTCATCCCGCCGCTGGTGACGGAGGCCACGGCGGACGTCACGATGGCGCTGCTCCTGGCGGTGGCCCGGCGGGTCGTCGAGGCGGACCGGTTGCTGCGGTCGGGCGTCTTCCCCGGCGCCCAGTCGACGTATCTGGTCGGGGGGACCGTCCACGGCAAGACGCTTGGCATCGTGGGGCTGGGCGCGATCGGCCGCGCCGTCACCAGGCGTGCCCGCGGGTTCGGGATGCGCGTCCTCTACATGAAGCGCCGGCGCCTCTCGCCGACCGAGGAGCGAGAGTACGGGGTCGAGTGGGCGGAGCTGGACCGCCTGCTCCGGGAGTCGGACTTCGTTTCGGTGCACGCCCTCCAGGCGCCGGAGACGCACCACCTGATCGGCGAGCGGGAGTTGCGCCTCATGAAGCGCACGGCCTACCTGATCAATACGTCCCGCGGCCCGCTCGTGGACGAGGCGGCGCTCGTCACCGCGCTCCAGGAGGGACGGATCGCCGGGGCCGGGCTGGACGTCTACGAGCACGAGCCCCGCGTCTCCCCGGGCCTGCTCGACCTGCCGAACGTCGTGCTCGCGCCCCATATCGGCAGCGCCGACCGCGACACCCGGGAGACGATCGCCGGCATCGTCGTGGACAACATCCTCGCCCACCTGCGGGGCGACCGTCCGCCGAACGTCATCAACCCCGAGGTGTACGCGCGATGAGCCGGGGCCGTGCCTACGGCGTGAGCCCAAACGCGCGTGAGCCAATACGCCCCGCCTCCGAGGGGTGGTCCCGCGGCTCCGGCGCCGTAGACTACGAAGGGCGCGTGGACATGGCGCGCCTCCGGGCCGGGCGGTGGGCGCGCGCGCGGGGGGCCCTTGCCGCCGCCGGGCTGGACGCCGTGTTCGTTTGGAAAGAGGAAAACGTCCGCTACCTGACGAGCCTGCGCCCGCAGGTGATCGCCGGGAAGAACGGCGTGCTCAACGGCGCGCTCTTCCGGCCAGACGGCGCGCCGGTCCTGTTCATCTCCGGAGGGGACCGGGACCGGGCGGAAGCCACGATGCCCTGGATCGCGGAGTTCCACACGATCCCGATCCTCGAGGAGCCCGGGCTCGTCCGTCACGTCGCGGCGGAGCTCATCCCGGGGGTGCTCGCGCGCCACGGCCTCGGGCGCGGGGCGGTCGGGCTGGACCTCGCGAGCAAGCTCCTCATGGACGCGCTCGCGGAGACCTGCCCCGGCGTCCGGTGGACCGACGGGGACGCGGCGATGCAGGCCGCCCGGCGGATCAAGACTCCCGAGGAACTGACCCTGATCGAGGAAGCGACCGCGATCGCGGAGGCCGTCACCGCGACCGCGATCGCGCACGTGCGCGAAGGGGTCCGGGAGTGCGAGGTGGCGGGCGAGGCGCTCCGGACGCTCTACCGCCTCGGCGGCGAGTACGCGCACGTGACGACCCCGTTCGTCGCGAGCGGGGAGCGGATGGCGCCGCCCACCCGCCTGGCGACGGACAAACTGATCCGGGAGGGCGACCTCGTCTTCATCGACATCGGCGCGATGTGGAACGGCTACTTCGGCGACATCGGCCGGACCGTCGTGTGCGGGACGCCCTCGGCCGACCAGTGCCGGATCTACCGCACCGTCTGGGAGTCGCTCCAGGCCGGGATCGCTGCGATGCGCCCGGGCGCCACGAACATCGAGGTGGCCGCAGCGATCCGGGCGCGGGCGGAGGCCCACGGGCTGGCCGGCCACTTCCTGAGCCTGTTCATCGGGCACGGGATCGGCTGCGGCTCGAACGAGCCGCCCTACGTCGGGGAGGCGTTTCCGGGAGCGGCGTCGGTCGTGCTCGAGCCCGGCATGGTGTTTGCCCTCGAGCCGCTGATCTGGGTCCCCGGCGTTCCCGGGGGCGGCGGCGTGCGGCTGGAGGACATGGTGGTGGTGACGCAGGACAGCGCCAGGCGCATCTCGCGGAGCCCGTACTGCGAGGCGCTGCTGGCATAGGGGAGCGGAGGGCAAGCCCGCGCCCCGCAGCGGCCGGAGCGCAATGGCGCGAACTTTGCTGAGCGTGATCCGTGAGGCGGCATGAGAGAGAGGGGAGGCACACGCAGATGACCTACCATCCGTTTCTCGCCGGGCAGCATGAGTACCAGCCCCGGCGCGTGTACAGCACGTCCGGCACCGACTGGCAGGGGCGGGTCAACTTCGACCGGCTCCGGAAGGAGCGGCTCGCCCGCGGGCGCGAGATGATGGAGAAGCACGACCTGGGCGGGCTCATCCTGTTCGTCGGGGAGAACGTCCGGTACGTGACCGGCGTGTACCAGGGCAACTGGAAGAACAACATCTTCATCCGCTATGCTGTCCTGCCGCGCGGGCGGGATCCGATCCTCTTCGAGACGGTCGGCAGCGACATGGTCTGCGCGCAGATCGACGCTCCGTGGCTGCATGAGGTGCGGCCGGCGATCACCTGGAAGTGGTCCGAGGGCGCGGAGCCCGAGATGGCCAGGCGGATGGCCCAGTCGGTCGCCGAGGTGCTCCGCGAGGCCGGGGTGCAGAAGGAGAAGATCGGGATCGACATCATGGACATGGTCGCCTACCAGGCCCTGACCAAGGAGGGGCTGAACATCGTCAACGGCTGGCCGGCGATGTCCCAGGCGCGCGTCATCAAGACCGTGGACGAACTGGAGTGCCACAAGATCGCGGCGGCCCACGGCGACGCGGCGATGTGGATGGCCAAGCACGAGTGGGCGAAGCCGGGCGTCCGCGAGGCCGAGGTCTGCGCCAAGGTAAACGAGTACCTCTACCGCAGCGGGTTTGACTTCGTCTACGACATCATCGTCGCCTCGGGCGGCAACACGAGCCCGTACCGGCGGTGGCACACCGACAAGATCATCCGGCAGGGCGACCTGATGATCATCGACATCAACGCGGTGGGCCCCGGCGGGTACTTCATCGACTTCGTCCGGTGCTGGAAGGTCGCGCACACCCCGACCCAGAAGGAAAAGGACCTCTATAAGGAGTGCTACGACTCCCTCTACGCCGCGATCCACGCGGTCAAGGCGGGGGCGACGACCGCGGACGTCGCAAAGCACTTCCCCGAGTACGACGACGACAAGTACGGGAGCGTCTCCCTCCAGCAGTTCGCCCACAGCATCGGGCTCAGCCTGTACGAGGGGATGTGGATCTCCCGCGCGTACTCGCTCAAGTATCCGGCGGAGCTCAAGCAGAACATGTACTTTGCGATCGAGACGTTTGCCGGCCACCCGGGACTCGAGCAGACGGTCCGCCTCGAGGAGAACCTGGTCGTGACCGACAAGGGGTACGAGATCTTCACGCTGTGCGAGCACGCGGAGGACATGATGCGATGATTCAGCGTGGATAATTGGCGGTGCTCGCGGACTCTCAGCGCGGGGGTGAGGGGG
>JAPVSX010000031.1:0-4621 GCA_047519495.1 Armatimonadota bacterium | reverse complement strand
GTCGGGCCGCACCGGGATGTACGCGCGCTGCACGAAGAGCCGCTGGGCCGCCGGCGTGTAGAGGTAGTTGACGAACGCCTGCGCGGCATCGGGGTTGGCCGCGGTCCGGACGATTGCGACCGGCGTGGGCACGAGCACCGCGCCCTCCGACGGCCAGATCGTGTCGACCGGCGACCCCTCGACCTTCGCGGCGCGGACGAAGAAGTCCACGATCTGCGCGACGACGATCTCGCCGGACGCCAGCTTCTGGATGACATCGCCGTTGCTGCGGAGGATCACGGCGTTGTTCTGGCGGAGCGCCCGGTAGAACTCCCATCCGAACTCCCGCATGCCGGCAAATGTGCCGACGTGGGCGAACGCCGCACCGGACACGAACGGGCTCGGCATACCGACGCGCCCCCTGTACCGGGGCTTGGTCAGGTCCCACCAGCCCGCCGGGCGGAAGTGGACCGCGAGCGTGTTGATCCCCACGACGTTGAAGATCAGGCGCACCTCGTGGAGCCGGTTGCCATCGTAGTGGAACTGGCGGGCGACGCCCCGCGCCGCGGGCGGCGCGTATGCGACGAGCATGCCCTTGCGCGCGAGCGCCTCCAGAAAGCCGATATCGGCAAACCAGAGGATGTCGGCCTGCATCCGTCCGGCCTGCATCTCCGCCTCGAGCTTGGCCTCCACCGGCCCCGTGCCCGCCCGGAAGATCTTCACCGCGACCCCCGGGGTGCGCCGCATGAAGTCCCCGGCGATCAGATTGACGTCGTCCTCGGACTCCGACGTGTACAGCGTGATCGTGCCGGCCGGCGCCGCCGCCGCCGCGGGCGTCCCTCCTCCGCGCAGACCGCCGGGCCAGCACCCCCCGAAGGGCATCCCCAGTGGGGGGCAGGCAGGCAGGCCGGCCGCGCCAAGGAGCAGGCTCAGTGCGAGGACGCGCAGGATCCTGGCGCTCATGACAGCCTTCCCCTCCCCCAATCTTCACCTGGGCCGGCTCCGGCATCGTCTTCCTGGCCGACCGGGTCCGCTCCTGTATCCAGGCGTTCGTGGGATGGAGCGGCCCGGGGCCGGGCCTACGTCCCTCCCGGTGCGCCCCCCGCAGTCGCCTTCCCCCCGGTCCCCGTGCCCGCCCGGGGCGGATCGGCCGGTGGGGCCGCCACGGCTTCTCGCCACAGCTCTTCGAACCGCGCCTTGTTCCAACGCGCCAGATCCGCGCCTGCCCCGATCGAGAAACCCTCGATCGCGATGCTGCCGTCATACCGGTGAAGCGCGCGCAGGGCCCTCATGAGGTCGCGGCCTCCCTGCCCCAACGGCAGGTGGAGGTGCGACTCGTCGGCATCGCTCAGGTGGATATGGATGATGCGTTCGAGGCGTGCGATGAATGCCGCCTCGTCCTCCCCCCACGGCAGGTGCGCCACGTCGAGGACGGTCCCGACGTTGGGACAGTCCACCTCGCGGACCAGCCGGTTGGCGTCGTCGACGGTGATGACGTACTCGCCCTGCTTGGACTCCATGTGCTCGACGCCGAGGCGCATCCCCCCGCCGGCCGCGTGGGCGGCGAGCTCCCGGACGCCGGCGACGAGCGCCGGCCAGTAGAGCTCGGCGTCGTCGTACGGCACCGTGAAGTGCCCCGGGTGGATGATCACCGTCTGCGCCGCGATCTCGGCGGCCAGGTTCACCGACCGGTGCAGGGCCTCCAGGGACGCCGAGCGGATCACGTCCAGGCGGGAAGTCAGGTTCAGATCCCAGCTGAAGGCGTGCAGAGTCAGCAGGAGCCCCAGCTCCCGCGCCCGCGCGCCCAGGGCAGCGGTGTCGGTCTCGGCGGCCGCAAGGTGGTAGGCCCAGAGCTCAACGCCGTCGTATCCGAGGTCGCGGGCGGTCGAGAGGATCTCCTCGGGATCGTGCGCCCACATCAGGGGAGCGCTCAGGAGAAGGCGGCAGTGGCGGGCGACCGGCGGGAGCTCCCCGGGGGACGCGGGCAGCACCGGCGCCGTCTTGCGGGGCGCATGGCGCCGCGGGCGCACGATGTCCATCGTCGTCCGCAGCTCCGCGGCGACCCGGAACGGCTTGGTGAGCATCCGGCCCGGCAGCGACGTGATGAAGTCGCGCGGCCGCTGCCTGAACTCCGTCGTGATCTCGAACGGCTTGGCCAGCAGCCGGCGCATCACGCTGTCGACGTACTGCTCCATGAACTGCAGGGTGTCGACCGCGGTCGCACGGCCGCAGACGATGCACATCACGCGCGAGACCGGCCCGGCGCCCGACGTCACCAGGTGGGTCGTGGTCCGGTGACAGTGCCCGCAGTGGAGCTCCACCTCATACCGTTCCTGGACCTTCGGCACGACGCGCTCTCTCCCCGGCGCTAGAGGCCCCGCATCACGCGGGCGGCAGGGCTCGCCCGGACGCCGGCGGCATGCCGGATGCGGCCAGGCGCAGCACCGCCCGGGCGGCCAGGTGGTCGGTCACGAGGACGTCCAGCAGGCCGCCACGCAGGGCGCCCAGGATCGCCTCGGCCTTTTCCAGGCCCCCGGCGACGCCGATGACGGTGCGGATCCGCCGGAGGTCCTCGAGGTCGATGGCCAGGATGCGGCCGTCGAGAGGGCCGCCCGCCGGTGCCCCGGCCGCCGTGAACGGCCGCGTGCAGATGTCGCCGACGGCTCCGCTCCGGCGCAGCGCCGCCACGTCTTCGGCCGACACGTACCCGCTCTCGATGAGCGTCGAGGACGGCACGAGGGCTCCGATGCCGACGAGTGCCACGTCCACGCGTCGGGCGAGATCCAGGACCTGCCGGATCGGCGGATCGGTGAGCAGCGCGGCCCGCACGTCGTTGCGGGCGACGATCGCGGGGGCGTGCAGCAGGTGAACGCGGCCGCGGTGGGCCTCGGCCAGGCGCCGGGCGAGCTCGTTCGCATGGATCGCGGGCGCTGCCTGGCCGAGGCCGCCCACAAGCGGGACGACCGTCGTCCGCAGCCGGCGCGGCCGCAGGTGATCCATGACGGCGCCGAGGGTCGTCCCCCAGGAAATGCCGATTCGCTCCCCGCCTTTGAACAGCCGGTTGAGGTAGTCCGCCGCCACCTGCCCGAGGGCCCGCCGCGTTATCGTTGGGGACTCGCTCCGGCCTGGGATCACAATGGCCTCGCGCAGGCCGAACGCATCCTCAAGGGCTCGCTCGAGCGGCCGGTGGGCGTCCGCGGGAGCCGCGACTTCGATCCGAACGATCCCCAGCGTTCGGGACCGGTCCAGGAGCCGCGACACCGTCGGACGGGACAGCCCCAGACGCTCCGCGATCGCCTGCTGCGTCAGGTTCCGTAGATAATAGAGGTCGGCGACCTTGACCATCAGGCTCCGGTCCTCCTTCACCGCCGCCCTCCCCCTGAGAGGATCCCCTGCTGCGCCAGTGTCTCCTGCAGGCGGCGCAGGTGCACGATCGTGAGCGTCTCGTCCAGGACGACGTCCTCTCGCGTGAGCGCCGCGCCCCGGGCCACGTCCCGCCGCAGCCGCGCGCCCCGGACGAGCCCGATCGGCACGGCCCCGGCGCGGGCCGCCTGCTCAGCCGTTTCGATCAGGCCGTACGCCATCCGGCCACCGATCCCGTCGAGTACGTCCCCGGCGTGGAGGTCGCGCTTGGCGACGGCCACACACTCCGCGCGGGGCGGGCCGGCGGCGGTCATCGTGGGCTCGCCCCGGAGAACTGCGCGGGCGACGGAGAGCGGCACCTCGAGACTGGCCAGATGATACGGGCGGGAGAGCAGATAATACGGCCCCTCGCCCATCTTCAGGTAGGCGAGGTCGCGCCTGATCGGCTCGCTCGGCGTCGCGACCACGAGAAACACGCCGGGGGCGACGTCGCCGATCGCGTAGTCCACGACGCCCCGCTGGCCCAGGATCCCGCCGTCAGCCTCAGGGACGAAGGTGCGGAGCACGTCGCGCAGGTCAGCCTGCGGGCCGTGCATCCCCGGGCAGTCTGGGCGGAGGCCGGTGGCGTTGGCCAGGGCAGCCATCTCAACCATCGTTTTCGTCCCGTCCACGAACGCGGCCAGCATCCGAGGACTCATCCCGCGAGCCGCCGCCTCGGCGGCGACGCTTTCTGGCGTCGCGGTCCGGTCGAGGCGGTTGTTCTTGCCTTTGCCGGCGCAGACGACCTCGAACCCGATTGTTCTCGCGAACTCGACCATCTCGCACAGCACCGACGGCTCGTCCCCCGCCCCGACGGTGTAGACGGCCCCGGCACTCCGGGCCAGCCACGCGAGCAGGGGCCCAACGGTGGCGTCGGCTTCGACGGTCATGGTCACGAACGGCGTCCGCCGGGCGATGGCCGCGAGCGCGAGGCGGGCCGCGGCCTCCGGCTCCCCGGTGGCGTCCACGAAGACGTCCACCTCCGAGCCCTGCGCAAGCCATAGCGCGTCCGGAGCCACGACGGCGCGCCCTTCCGCCAGCAGGCGACGAACGTCCTCCGCGCACGTCGCGGGCTCAGCGGCGACCCCGGCGCGCGCGGCCGCGGCGGCCGCCCGGTCGAGGATGACGTCACACACGGCGGCTAGGCGCAGGCCGGGATACTGCCCGACCAGGCGCGCGTGCAGATCGCGCACGGTATGGCTTTCATCCAATGCCGGCAGACCGCTCACCTGCAACAGTT
>JAPVSX010000030.1:0-18773 GCA_047519495.1 Armatimonadota bacterium | reverse complement strand
TAGCCGCGGCGGACGCGGCGCACATCCCCCGTTCGGCTAGGCGGCCGCCCGGTAGAACCGCCGGTCCGCGATCTCAGCCTGGCGGCGCACCGTCTTCGGGAGACGCACGATCGCCAGCGCGGTCACGACCGTGCCGAACGCCGTGACGCCGATGGCAAACATCCGGCGCCGCCCGTAGAAATCGGTCAGCCCGCCGGCGAGGATCAGAAGCGCGCTGAGCGTCAAGAGGTAGCCGTTGTAGACGTACGACTGTCCCTCCAGCACGCCGAAGAGCGTGGGGGGCAGGTCGCGGCCGATCCGGGGCAGCGCGACCGTGATCACGGAGGAGTCGAGATACACGATGCAGGACCCCAGGACGGCGGCGATCAGGGTCCCGCGCTTTGTGTTCACCGTCCTGGCCCCCAGGAGGGCGCCGGCTTCAGCCGGCTCAGGCGGGCGCCGGTGGGGCCTGCTGGCGGCGCGCCTCCCGCGTCGCCCACAGGGCGGCCCACAACGCGCCAAAGCCCACCGCGAGCGCCACAAGCCGGATCAGCCAGCCGACGAACGGTACCGCGACAAGCACGACCAGGATGATCACCCCCAGGATCAACGCCGCGTACGGCGAGAGGGTCGCGCCGGGGGCCCGGCGGACGCCGTGCAGGATCCTGTCCCCCAGCCAGGTGGCGGTAAAGATCTGGCCGGCGTAGAGGGTCGCCAGGTACAGAAGCATCGCGATCACGGACAGCGGGATGCCTACGACGGTGAACGCGACCAGCAGGGCCGCCACGGGGACGACGACCATGAGGACGAACCCGGCAAGGAGGCTCGGGCCAAACTGCGTCCGGACCCGCTCGACAACGCGGGCCACGCCTCGCGGGGCGGCGAGGAGCGCGACCACCCCGATGGCCATCAGCCAGAGCAGCTCGAGGGCCAGGCCGAAGAATCCGAAGGCGGCGGGCCGGTAGGCCCGCGGGGGGGCGGGCGGCGACGGAATCCGCTCCACGCCCCCGGCAACCTGCGCTCCGGGCTGGATCTCCACCCCCTGATCGGCCAGGTAGCGCAGCCGGCCCTCAATGCGGGCGGTGGGCAGCAGCACCACCTGGCCGCCGCTGGCGTCGACATCACCCCCCACCCGTCCGCTGATAACGATGGTGCGGCCGCCGAGCAGGGCGTTGCGACCGACGGATCCGGACACCTGCAGCCTGCCCCCCGCGGCGACGAGATCGCGACCGATCACCGCATCGGGCTCAACAGAGATATTGCCTCCCGCGACCACGGCATCCGCCGCCGTCCGGCCTGCGAGGGTGACCGTGCCTCCGGCGCCGCGCACGCTCCGGCCGACCGTTCCGCCGACCGTCACGGTGCCTCCGCCCACCAGGACGCCACCGCTCAGGGGACCGTATAACCCCACGGTTCCCCCGGCCGCCACCACATCGCCATCCACGGTGCCACGGACCTCTACCGTTCCGCCGGCGATATAGAGGTCGTCGTTCAACCGGTCATTGAAGGTCGCGGCCCCGCCGCTCACCTGCACGAACGCCAGCGCCGGAACCGGAGCGGCGAGCCAGACGATTCCCAGGGCCAAGACCACGCGTCTCATCCGCCTCATCGTCGCATGCCTCCTCCCGCTTCCAGCCCGACCCGTCCAGCCTCACCCAGAAAATTGCCGCGAGAACGGCCTAGAGCCGGCCGTGAAGTCCGACGCCGTCGGTCGGGCGCTCAATGCGCGAATCCGGCGACGGCCTGATGCCGCAGGGGACCCATTCCCCCTATCATGGTATCGCAAATGACAACCGGCCGGGCGGTCCTCGACGACAAGCGATCTCTGGGCGGGCGGGCGCGCATCCCGGGGACGCGCCCGCCCGCGCGTGTTCCTCCGGAGGACGGGCTGTTCGCGCGGATGCTCCCGGGGGCCCAGCCCCTCGCCTGTGCCCTGCTGCTGGCGGCGGGCATCACCCTCGAGCGCGTCGCTCCGGGGCTGGCGGTGCCGGCGTACGTCCTTGCGTATGTTTCGGGCGGGACCGGCAGCGCCGCCGCCGCGTGGCGCGCCCTGCGGCGCGGTCGCGTCGATGTCAACCTGCTGATGCTTCTCGCGGCCGCGGGCGCGGCCTATCTGGGGGCGTGGTCCGAAGGGACGGTGCTCCTGTTCCTGTTCTCCCTCAGCAACGCCCTGGAGTATTACGTGACGGCCCGTACGCGGCGGGCGATCCGGTCGCTCATGGCCCTCCGCCCCCCCGAGGCGCTCGTCCGCCGGGACGGGGCGCAGGCGGTGGTCCCGGCCGACACGCTCGAGGTCGGTGACCTCGTCATCGTCCGCCCGGCCGAGCGCCTGCCGGCGGACGGCGTCGTCATCCACGGCGCGTCCAGCATCGACCAGTCGCCGATCACGGGGGAGTCGATGCCTGTGGACGTCACCGTGGGGTCACAGGTGTTCGCCGGCACGATCAACCAGCGGGGAAGCCTGGAAGTCGAGGTTCGGAGGAGTCCTGAGGATACCACGCTCGCGCGCATCATCGCCCTCGTCGAGCAGGCCCAGTCGGCCCAGGCGCCTGTCCAGCGCGTCATCGACCGGCTCGGCCAGGTCTACGCGCTCGCGGTGATCCTGGGCGCGGGGGTGATCTACGCCGTCTTGCTCGGCTCCAGGCTTCCAGGCGACCTGGCATTCTACCGGGCGATCACCCTGCTCGTGGTGGCCTCGCCCTGCGCCGTGGTCATCTCAACCCCGGCGACCATCCTGTCCGCGATCGCCAACGGGGCGCGGCGGGGCGTCCTGTTTAAGGGCGGAGCCTCCCTCGAGCGGCTGGCGGGCATCGAGACGGTTGTCTTCGACAAGACCGGCACGCTCACGGCGGGCACGCCCGTCGTCACGGATGTCGTGGCGCTCGAAGGAGGCGAGCCTGACCTGCTGGCGACCGCGGCCGCGCTGGAGCAGCGGTCGGAGCACGCGCTCGCCGACGCCGTCGTGGCCGCCTGCCGCGAACGCGGGCTCCAGCCCCTCGCCCCAGAGACGTTCGAGGCCATGATCGGGCGGGGCGTCCGGGGGCGCGTGCGCGGCGCGATGGTCCGGGTGGGCAGCGAGACGTTCATCAAGGAAGAAGGGGTCGCGGTCCCGCCGGCGTGCCAGCCCAGGCTCGCACAGCTCCGCGGTGAAGGCAAGACGCTGCTCCTGGTCGCCGCAGACCGCCTCCTCGGAATCATCGCGGTGACCGACACGCTGCGGCCGCAGGCAGTCCCCACGGTGCGGGCGCTCCGGGCGATGGGGATCAGGCGGCTCGTGATGCTGTCGGGCGATCATACCCAGGCGGCCGAGGTCATCGGGCGGCAGTTGGGGCTCGACGAGGTCCGGGCGGACCTGCTGCCGGACGAGAAGGCCGCGGTAGTGGAGACCCTGGCAAGAAAAGGCACCGTCGCGATGGTCGGGGACGGTGTCAACGACGCGCCCGCGCTCGCCGCCGCGTCGGTCGGTATCGCGATGGGGGTGGCCGGCACCGATGCGGCGATGGAGACGGCGGGCGTCGTCCTGATGGGCGACGGCCTGAGCCGGCTGCCGTACGCGATCGGCCTCAGCCGCCAGGCGAGGCGCGTGGTCGCACAAAACCTTACCTTCTCGTTCGCTGTGATCGTGGGGCTGATCGCCAGCGTCTTCGGGGTTGGATTGCGCCTCGCGTCCGGCGTCGTCGGCCACGAGGGGAGCACCGTGGTCGTGGTCCTCAACGGGCTGCGCCTTTTGGGATACCGGCCGCGGCGCTGACGCCGGCGGCGCGCCGGGTGAGGAGCACATCCCTCGTCCGATGCGCCGGACCGGGCGCTAGCTCGCGCTCAGACGTTCGACGACGCGCTCCAGCCGCGCCCGGGCCTCCTCGGCGATCGGCCGGAGCTCGTCCTTCCGTACGATCCCGAGCGCCGCGACCGGATCCAGGATGGAGACGACCGTGCCCCCGTTGTCTTCGTAGACGACCACGTTACAGGGCAGCAGGAGACCGACCTCCAGCTGCACGGCAAACGCCCGGTGCGCCAGGTGGGGATTGCACGCTCCGAGGATGACGTACTTGCGGAACTCGGCGCCGAGCTTCTGCCACATGGTCGCTTTGACGTCGATCTCCGTCAGCACGCCGAACCCTTCAGCCTGGAGGAGCGCCCGAACACGCTGAAGCGCGTCCTCGAACGGCAGCCGGACCTTTGTGCCGAACCCATATGTCGTTTCCACCGCTCACCCCCTCCTCACAGGTCTCGCAGCGATCCACCCAAGACACAGCTCCGTTCAGGCGGCCACCGGATGGGCGCGATGCGCGCCTCCGAACACCCGGCCGGGCCGCCAGGGCGTCCCGAGGAGCGGGAGCAGGTAGTAGTCGAGCCCGATGTACCCGGCCGTCTTCCAGGCCAAGATGAGCAGGATCGCGACCGCGAACAGCACGGGATTTGTGCTCGCCGTGCCGGCCATCATGAAGTTCCAGTTCATGAAGCCGCCGAAGAAAGCGGCGATCCCAACGAAGATGCCCAGCACCAGCGCGATGCCGATCGCCAGCTCACCCCAGGCCACGAGCTTGCCGAACCAGGTGTAGGTGTGGTTGGCCAGCAGGTACTGGAGAAACTCACGATACCAGGGGAAGCTGATCACCGGCTTGCCATTCGGAACGGCAACCGCGTGCTCCCAGAAACCCCTGAGCGCCGCGCCCGACTGCATCCACGCCGGGTCGGCCACCTTGTGCATCGCAGCCTCGATCCACTGGTAGCCGAGCCACACGCGCACCGCGAGCCAGACCCAGGCCAGCCGGGTGTTGCTGAACAGGAACCTGGCCAGGGGTGGATCCTCAATGATGACGCCTCGCTCCTTGATCTTCGCCATTGTTCCCACCTCCTGGCGCCAGTGTACGCGAGCGCACCGGGCAGGGGTATCAGACCGGGAACGGATTCGAGGTCGGATATCGGCAGGATGCCCCTCGGGCGCCGCTGGGGGTCAGGGCCGGGGGCCCTCCTGCAGGCGCCGGAGGCGTTCGAACTCCTCACGGGTGATGTCGCCCTCTTCGTACCGGTGCCAGGCCTCGTCAAGCGAACTCGGGTGCTTTCCCGGCCTGTTACTCAAGACGAGCAGCAGGAACCCGAGCACGCCTATGATGATACACGACAGCCCGAGGGCAACCAGAACTCCCCAGATCCATCCGGGTCCAAAGATCATCGGCCACATATTAAGTGTAGTGTATACAGATCCGAGCACGCGCAGGTATCGGGCGCAGACCCGATCCTTCTGCGCTCAAGACAGCACGGCTTAGGGCCTATCCCCTCACGGGTTACCGGTGGGGGAAGTGCATCGTGAGCACGGGGCAGGGGGCGGTGTTCAGCAGCACGCTCACGGTCGCGCTGACCAGGTAGTGGCCCATTGGCGCCGACCGGCTGCGGAACCGGACGAAGATCGCGCTGGCCCGTCCCCGGCGCGCATCCTCGGCGAGGCACTCACCCACCCTCCGGCCGCGCAAGACCGCGGTGTCCACGGGGATGTTGAACCGGCCGGCGATTTCACGCGCCCGCTGGAGGATGCGCGCGGCGTGCGCCTCGGCGTCCGGCATCGGGGCGTCGAGCGGCGCGGTCATCGGCACCGTGATGACGTTGACGATGCGGAGCTGCGCGCGCTCAGGGTTGACGGTGGAGCACAGGGCGGCCAGCGCAGCCTCGTCGTCCGGCAGTCCCTCGGTGCCCACCAGGATGCGCCGGATGATCAGCACCTCCTGGGTCATCTCCTGCTCCCTCCTCACGACCATTTCGACGCCGGCCCTTGGGAAATATTCGAAACACAGACCGAGATGGCTCTGGGTGCGAGGGATAGACCAAAGTTCACAAAAGAGGTAAACAAATACACCCCCTAGAATTTGCATGAACGTATTTTTCTAGAAGACGAACCTAGAAGATTGAACAACTTCCAGGCAAGTCCCTGCCAGTATGAGACCTTCCCGGCGGGAAATCACGGTGCAGAAGGAGGGGCTGAGATGCCGCGAAGTGCAGCAGTTCTGGTGACGGCGGTGCTGATCTGTGGACTCGCCGTCGGAATCGCCTACACTCAGGCGACGACCTGGCTGAAGGGCACGACGGAGGAGAAGCTGCAGAAGCTCGCCGACATCCAGCCGGGCCTGGGGACCGTCATGATGGAGTACGGGGCCCGCTTCACCAACGCCTACTACGCGGCCAAGGGGGGCAATTTCGACCTGGCCGCCTACATGATCAAGGAAATGAAGGAAATTCAGGAGGTCGGTGAGACTACGAGGCCGGCGCGGGCGCCTCTCCTGAAGGCGTTCGAGACTAACTACCTCGACAAGCTCGACGCCGCGGCGAAGGCGAAGAACTGGTCGCAGTACCAGTCCCTCATGCCGCAGGTGATCAGCGCCTGCAACCAGTGCCACGCAAAGGTCGAGATGGCCTACATCGTCTACCGGCTGCCCTCCGCTCCGCCCGCGCCGCTGAAGATGAGCAAGTAGGCGCACGCCGCAAGATGGCCCAACGTATCCCGTCCGGCGGAGCCGGCACACAGGACCGCCGGACGTTCTTTGCCCGCATGTTTTGGGCGCTCGCCGGCGTGCTCGGCGCGCTCGTCGGCATCCCGGTGCTCGGCGCGTTCCTCTCCCCAGCCCTCCGGCCGCGGGAGAAGTCCCAGTGGGTCGCCGTCGGGCCCGCCTCGTCCTTCGGACCGGAACCCCGCATCGCGCACCACGTCCACCCCTCGAACGAGGGATGGGTCAACGTGACGGCCCAGATGCAGGTCTGGGTCGTCCAGAAGACCGGGGAGGGCTTCAAGGTCTTCGACAACCACTGCACGCACCTCGGGTGCCCCTATCACTGGGACGCCGCCGCGCAGCGCTTCGTCTGCCCGTGCCATAACGGCCAGTTCGATATCAACGGCACCGTCCTGAGCGGCCCGCCGCCGCGGCCGCTCGACTACTACGACGCCAAGGTCGAGGCCGGGACCCTCTACATGGGGACGTTCCGCCGCGGGGGGGCATGACGGCGGGACCGGCGGTCCGGACCTGGCTCCGCGAACGCCTGGGAGGGACGCTGTTCGGCGGGTTCCTGAACCGCAACGTCCCCGACGAGACCGGGCTCCCGCACACCCTCGGCAGCGCGACGCTCTTCCTGCTCGTCGTCCAGGTCGTGACCGGCATCGTCCTGGCGATGAACTACTCGCCGGCCCCGGAGCACGCCTACAACAGCGTGATGTTCATCAGCAACCAGGTGGTGCTCGGCGGGACCGTCCGCGGGCTCCACCACTGGGGGTCGAGCGCCCTCGTCATCGTCGTGGGCCTCCACATGCTGCGCGTGTTTCTCTGGGGGTCCTATAAGGCGCCGCGGGAGGTCACCTGGATGGCCGGGGTGATCCTCCTCTTGCTCGTGATGGCCTTCGCGTTCACCGGATACCTGCTGCCCTGGACGCAGCGCTCGTACTGGGCGACCGTCGTCGGGACGAAGATCGTGGGGACGGTCCCCGCGATCGGCGGATGGCTCCTGCAGGTCGTGCGCGGACAGGCCGACGTCGGCGCCGTCACGCTCGCGCGCTTCTACGCGATCCACGTCCTGCTGCTGCCGGCGCTGCTCGCGCCCCTCGTCATCCTGCACCTGTACCTCGTGTACCGGCACGGGATCGCGGCGGCGCCCGGCAACGAGGCGACCGTACGCAAGACGAAGCGATTCTATCCGGACCAGCTGGCCGAGGACCTGGCTGTCTCCCTGGTCGCCCTCCTGGTCCTGTTCGGCCTGACCGTCATCTGGGGGATCCCCACCGAGGTCCGGGCCGATCCGTCGTCTACGACGTACGTCCCCAGGCCGGAGTGGTACTTCCTGTTCTTCTTTCAGCTGCTGAAGTACTTCGAGGGGCCGGTCTGGGAGCCGGTCGGGGTCGTCGTCCTCCCGCTCGTGGTCATCCTGATCCTGTTCTTCCTGCCGCTCCTGGATCGGCGATCCGAGCGGCGGCTCCCTCGCCGGCCCTACGCGGTAACGGCGGCAGGCGTTGCCGTCGCGGCGGTGGCCGGGCTGACCTACCTGGGCGCGGTCCAGCAGCCGCCCGGCACCCGGATGGCGCCCGCAGGATCGCCTCAGGCGCTCCTGGACCGCGGCCACGAGGTGTTCGTCGCCAACAAGTGCCTGGGCTGCCACCTGGTGAAGGGGGAGGGTACAGACTTCGGCCCGGAACTGACCCATGCCGGCAGCCGCTACACCGCCGACAGGCTCGCCAGGCTGATCCGCAACCCGACGTCGGTGACCCCTCAGGCGAGCATGCCGGCGTTCGACAAGCTCTCGGACGACGACCTCAAGGCGCTGGTCGCCTACCTTCTGAGCCTCAAGTAGGCGCCGTCCTCCAGGGCACCCGCGGCAGCAACGCTTAGCGCCGGCGGGGGGGAACCACCCCCAGGCGCTGGTGAAGCGCCTCCACCTGAGCCACATCAACGACGGCAAGGAGCTGGTTGCCGGACTCGATGACCGTGTCTCCTGTCGCGGGGACCACGTGAGCGTCTCGGATGATCGCCACGAGCGCGCACTCGGCCGGCCAGGCGACCTCGCGGATCGCCTTCCCGGCCACCGGGGATTCCGGGGGAATGGTGGCTTCCACGAGGGTGATGTTCCCCCGTTCCAGTTTGAGGAGGCTGATCACATCTCCGAGCGTAACTCTCTCCTCGACGAGCTGGGCGATGATGTGGGGGGCGCTGACCGCCACATCGACACCCAACTCCGGCTCGTACAGCCAGGCATTCTCCGCGTTCTTGACGCGCCCCACGACCTGCGGGACCCCGAAGGCGAACTTGGCAAGGTTGGCCGCCACGAGGTTGTCCTCGTCGTCGCCGGTGGCCGCGATCACGACATCGGTCCCGCGCACTCCGGCGGCTTCCAGCACGGAGGGCTCACAGCCGTCGCCGTGCACGCGCGCCACGCCCAGATCCTCCCCAATCGAGGCCAGCACCGTTGGGTCCCGGTCGATCAGGGTGACCTCATGCCCGGAGCGGGACAGGACCGATGCCAGGTGCTTCCCCACGTTGCCGGCGCCCACCACCAGGACCTTCACGGGCGCCCTCCCACAAACGACTCGAACCGAGCGTACGCCTCCCGGGCGACGGCGAAGTGCACGGTGTCGCCCTCCTGGAAGCTCATCCCGAGCGTAGGCAGGATGGCTTTCTCCTGGCGAACGACCACGGCCACCATGATATCCCCTGGCACCGTCACGTCGGCAACGCGCTTCCCCCAGAGGACGGAAGGCGCCTCCACGCGAATCAGGGCGACCTCTCCGTTCCCGAATTCTTGCGCCTCCTCGATCGCCGGGTGCAGCAGCATATCGCGAATCCTGTGGGCCGACCAGCTCACGGGTGAGACGGTGAGAATGCCCTGGGTTTGGTAGATCTCGGCCCGATCGGGGTCGTAGAGGCGGGCCACAACCTTAGGCACTCGAAACCGGCGCTTGGCAGCCAGGGCCGCAATGATGTTCCTGTTGTCCCCTCGGGTCGTGGCGACGAAGACGTCCGTCCTCTCCAGATGGGCCTTTTCCAATGTCCGCTGATCGTATGCGAACCCCACGATGGTCTCTCCCCGGAAGGAGAGCCGGAGTTGCTTGAACGCGGTAGGGTCGCGATCGATGACCACTGTGTGATGCCCCGCGGCATCGAGCATGTTGGCGACCCTACTCCCGAGACGTCCGCACCCTACAATGACCACACGCATGCGCTACCCTCCATACGCCATGCGGCGCTCCTGCAGCCGCGCGACTGCTTTGCGAGCCTCCTCAGCCCACAAGGCCACCAGTCCGAAGCCGGCGGGAACACTCCAATAGTACCACGGCAGCGCCGCCGTACTGAACACGGTTTGGAGTGGAGGGAAGTACGAGATCGCCAGCATGATTCCGACACTCAGGAATTCGGCCACGACCAGGAACGGGTTGGAGAGCAGCCCGACCGAAAACACGCTCGTCCGGTCTGTCCGCACCGCGAACCCATTGAAGAACTGCGAGAATACGATGCCCGCCTGGGTCATCGTGAGGGCCTGGTGATACATGGGCATGGCGTCGGTGAGCGGCTGCCCCCACTGCCATCCTCCCGCGAACAAGGCGTAGAAGAAGCTTCCGGTGGCCCCGAGCGCCTGGATCGTCCCAAGGAAGAAGAAACGCTGGAAGACCGCGCCGGACATCAGCCGCTCCGTCCGCGGACGCGGAGGTTCATCGAGAAGGCCCGGTTCAGGGGCCTCGATCCCGAGGGCCAGTGCCGGAAGGACGTCACTCCCCAGGTCGATCGCCAGAACCTGCAGCGCGTTCAGGGGGACCACGGGAAGTCCGGCCAATGTGGCGAAGACGATGGGAAAGAGCTCGCCCAGGTTGTGCGTGAACAGGTAGACGAGAAACCGGCGGATGTTCTTATAGATCGCTCGTCCCAGTTCGATCGCCTTCACAATGGTCGCAAAGGAGTCGTCCAGGAGGACCATGATCGCCGCTTCCTTGGCCACGTCGGTGCCCGCGAGCCCCATCGCGATGCCGATATCTGCACGCTTAAGCGCGGGGGCGTCATTGACGCCGTCCCCGGTCACGGCAACGATTTCCCCCAACGCTTTGAGGGCTACCGTGATGCGGAGCTTGTCGGCGGGCGCCACCCGAGCAAACAGGATATCCTGCTGTTCCTTCAGGCGGGAGGCCAGCCTGTCTCTCAGGGCCGCGTCCGTCATGGCCGCGAGATCCGCCCCGGTGAGGACCTGGGGATGGGCGGAGACGATGATGCCCACCTTCCTGGCGATCGTCTCTGCCGTGAGGCCGTAGTCGCCGGTGATCATGACGACGCGGATGCCTGCCCTGCGTGCCTTCGTCACCGCGTCGCTCGCCTCTGGGCGGGGTGGGTCCTGCATGCCGATCAGACCAAGGAAGACCAGATCCCGTTCGAGGGACTCACGATCGGGGAAGCCCCGGCCCTCGATGCGGCGGGTCGCGAAACCCAGCACGCGGAGTCCCTGCGCCGCCATGCGGTCCACGGCGGCATCGACCGCGCGGCGGTCGTCGGGCGAGAGGTGTTGTTCGCCGGCCTGGTCCAGGATCTTCGCCGAGCGGGTCAGGATCTCCGATGACGCGCCCTTGGCATACGCGATGCGCGCCGTGCCATGTTGAACGACGACGGTCATCCTCTTCCTCTGAGAATCGAAGGGGATTTCCAGCACTCTGGCGGTGTGGCGGAGTGGGTCGTCCGGGTCGAGGCCGGCTTTGGCGACGAGGACGAGCAACGCCCCTTCGGTTGGATCCCCGAGGATGCTCCAGCCTTTTTCATCATCTCGGAGGAGTCTGGCATTGTTGCAGAATAGCGCCGCCCGGAGCATCAGGTGAAGCGCCTCGGGCATCCCCCCCGGGGGCACCGGCCCGTCTTTGCTCACAATCTCGCCGATCGGCGCATAGCCCACGCCCGTGACCTGGTACTCCTGGCGGGCACACCAGAGGGTGCGAACCGTCATTTCGCCCGCGGTGAGGGTTCCTGTCTTGTCTGCGCAGACGACGGTGGTGGACCCAAGGGTCTCGACGGAGGTGAGCCGCCGGATGAGCGCGTTCTCCTGGGCCAGCCGCTGCATGCCCATCGCCAGGGCCAGCGACATGACCGCCGGGAGGCCTTCCGGCACGAGCGCCACCATGACGCCGAGCGCGTAGAGGAACGCCTGCACGAAGGGGGCGTGGCTGATGATGCGCAGGGCGAAGAGGAGCGCGCCGAGCAGCACCGCTACGATCGCGACGCGTCTGGCCGCCGTGGCGACCTCTCGCTGGAGGGGGCTGGGCGCGTCCGGCACAGCGGCGGTGAGGCGGTAGATCTTCCCGAATTCCGTGGCGGCGCCGGTGGCGAACACCACTCCCCGACCGGTCCCCGTCACAACGCTGGCGCCGGCAAAGATGAGGTTCCGCGCCTGGACGGGAGGGACGTCTTCAAGGACGGGGTCTGCCCGACAGCGCACAGGATCCGACTCGCCGGTGAGCGCGGCGTTATTTGTGGCGAGATCAAACGCCTCGACGAGCCGGCAGTCCGCCGAGATGTGGGCTCCCTCATCCAGGGTCACGACATCCCCAGGGACGAGTTCCTCCGCCAGGATCTCGACGGGGACACCGGCCCGGATGGCCCTGGCCTTGGCCGGCAGCAGCCGCTTGAGCGCCTCGGCCGTCCGCTCTGCCCGATATTCCTGAACGAAGCCGATACCGGCGTTCAGCAGGACCACAGCGACAATGGCCAGGCTCACCCGGAGGTCGTAAGGATCCCGTGCGATGAGGTACGAGGTGAATGTGATGGCCGCGGCAATCTCGAGGAGGACGGCAAAGAAATCAGCGAACTGACCAAGAAAGCGCAGGATCCAGGATCGCCGGCGGAGCTCAGGGAGTCTGTTGGGGCCGTAGTGCAGGAGTCGTCTGCGCGCTTCTTCTGGGGCCAAACCCGCAGGAGCACTCGCCAGACCTCTGAAAACCTCCTCTGGCGAGAGGCGATGGATATCCTCCGGCACACGCACGGAAGGCTACCGGGTTTCCAGCGACGCTCTGGTCATCGGTTCGATCCCGATGTGGCGGTTCCTTCCCCACGGCCCGAGAGGTGCGTTGGGCGGGGCTACGCGATCTTGCCGGGCTTACCGGCGACGCTCGGGCGCGGCTCTCCCTGCTCGGGCCTGGCCTCCACCTCAGGCTTGCCCTCCGCCTCGAGCTCCCCCCAGTAGCAGTCGTCGCAGAACCGTAAGATGATGCCTTCCTTTTCCAGCTCGTGCCGCACCGCTCGCAGGCCGCACCGCTCGCAAATCGGAATGCTTCCCATGACCATCCCTTCCGGGGGCCGCGCACGTTCATCGATGACCCTACCGCGAGCGTAGCACCAACACGCTCCGGGCGGGATCGGACGGACGCCTGATTGTCGCCTCCGGGGACAGCCCGACCCGGGAGCTGCCGGCGCGGGGATGCGCGGGAGCCGAATCCATCCTCCACCCGATGGGCGCGCTCCGGCGCCGGTGATACGGTGGACGTGAAGGACTTCCACGGCGGTGGGCAGGAGGGACGGCTCCATGCTCGTGAAGGATCGGATGACCAGCCCGGCGATCTCGGTCACCCCCGCGACCGAAACGACCCCCGCGCTCCGCCTGATGTACGTCCGAAAGATCCGGCGGCTCCCGATCGTCGACGACCAGGGACGACTCGTGGGGATCGTGACCCAGCGGGACCTCCTCGAGAAGGGCCAGGCCACCACGCCGGTCGGCCAGATCATGACGCCGTCGCCCTACACGACGTCCCCGGACGCCCCGATTGTTCAGGCCGCGGCGCTGATGCGCACCGTGGGGATTGGCGCGCTGCCCGTGGTCGACCGGGGGCAACTCGTCGGCATCATCACAGAGAGTGACGTCTTCGATGCGTTCCTCGAGTTGCTGGGCGCCGGCCGGGCGGGGACCCGCCTCATCATCCCCGTGCCCGATGTCGCGCACGGCGTCGCCCAGGTCCTTCGGGCGCTCGCACCGACCGGCGCGGTGCTGACCGGGCTCACGACGTACATGGACCGCGACCACCCGGCCCTGATCGTGACCGCCGACGAGCACGATCCTCGGGATCTGGTCCGGGCGCTCCGCGACGCCGGCTTGGAGGCCACGCACATCAGCGTCCAGAGCCCGGCCGCCTGAGCCGCCTGCCCTCACCACGCGGCTCGCGGTAGCGCACCCCCGCGCCGTGCCCCGCCCCGTCTCGTGCGCCGTCTTCCCCACGTCTCGCGAGGGATGTTCGCGAAACGGTCGGCCGCGGGGGTGTGCGGAGCACTGACCCACAGTGTCTCCCGTCCAGGGAGGAGCGGATTTTTGCCGAGCCGAAAGTGACGGTGGAGGCTGCCGTCATGGAGGGTCAGATTGCGATTCTGGCGATCGCCATTGGGATTTACGCCGCGGTCGTCCTGGTGCTCGTCGGCAACTACGTCGAGACGCGGTCTCGGTACGTCGCATGGTGGACGGCCGGCGCGGCCATGCTGGCCGCCCGCGCCGTCCTCGAGCTGGGGCTGCTCTCGCCCCTGCCGGCGGTGCCGCTCTTGCTGCTCCGGAACACCCTGCTGCTGGCCGGAGCCGGGTTCTTCCTGACCGGCTCGGTGGCGCGAGATCCGCGGGGCCGTGGGATCGTCCTGGCCGGGGTGCTCGGCTTCGGCGGGCTGGTCGCCGCGGCGGTGGTCCTGCTGCTGGCGGGTCCCGGACGGGGCACGCCTCTTGACGTGTTCGTCGCCAGGCTCGTCACCGGGCTGGCCGCCAGCACGGCGTTCCTGCTGGCCGCAGAGGGCTACCGCCGCGCCGAGCAGATCCTCGACGACCCCTCCACGCGGGTGATCTTCGCGGGACTGCTGGCGACCGGGATGAACCTCATCGGATGGGCGTGGGTGTCGCGCACTCCAGGTGGGACGGCCGGCTCAGAGCTGCTGGGGGGATTGTGCATCCTGGTGTTCGGCGCCGGAATTGAGCTCCGGGCGATCCAGCGCGCGCGGCGGCTCTTGGTCTTGAGCCAGATCAGCACCGCCCTGCACCGGCCCCAGCCGGTCGGGGACCTGCTCCAGAACGTGCTCCGGCGGACCGGTGACCTCCTGCAAGTGCACACGGGCTGGGTGTTCCTCCGCAGCCCGCAGGCGGGCGGCCACGAACTGGCGGCCGCGCATCACCTCCCACGGCGGCTCGAAGAGGATCATCGCCAGGCGATGCGCGGTTCCTGCCGGTGCCTCGATCTCCTCCTGGCCAACCAGCTCACGGAGCCCGTCAACATCGTCGACTGCACGCGGCTGGAGCACATGGGCGTCAGGGCCCAGCACGCCAGCGTCCCGCTCCGGAGCTCCACCGGCATCGCGGGCCTGATGAACCTCGTCCTGCCGGCCGGCCGCCTGTTCAGCCAGCGCGAGCTGGCGCTCCTGGCTACGGTGGGGGGCGAAGTCGGGCTCGCGGTGGAGAAGGCCGGCCTCCTCGACGAGCTGCGGGAGAAAGAGCGCCTCCGGAGCGACCTGATCAAGCGGCTCCTCACCGCCCACGAGGACGAGCGGCGCCGGATCGCCCGCGAGCTGCACGACGAGACCGGACAGTTCATCACGGCCCTGATCTTGAACATCGACATGGTCCACGCCCTGGCCGAGCAGGGCAGGCCAGGGATCGCAGACGCCCTCGTGCGCCTCAAGGTCCTTGCCGAGACGGCACTCGAGGAGGTCCGGAAGCTGATCTACGACCTCCGCCCCACCGTGCTCGACGACCTGGGGCTCACCGCCGCCCTCCGGTGGTACGTCCGGCACCAGCTGGAGCCGCGGGGGCTTGCCGTGGACCTGCAGTTCCGTCTCGGCGAGATGCGGCTCGACCCGGTGCTCGAGACCGCCGTCTTCCGGATCGCCCAGGAAGCGCTGTGGAACGTCGTCAAACACGCCGGCGCCACGCGCGTCGTCGTCGAGCTCTCGCTCACGGACGGCCGGGTCGCGCTCCGGGTCAAGGACAACGGCCGCGGCTTCGAGGTCCGTGGCGCCCGGGCGGCGGATCCGCTGCGTGGGGGGGTGGGGCTCGGCGGCATGCAGGAGCGGGCCGCGCTCATGGGCGGCACCGCCCGCGTCACCTCCACCCCAAATGAGGGCACCGAGGTCGTCGCCGAGTTTCCGCTGGCTGCACCCCCGGCGTGAGCGCGGCGCCTCCGCTGCTCCAGGCGGTCCGGGGCAGAATGCCCACAAATACCACGCCCGCCCGATGGGCCAGCTCGAGCGGGCGTATTATGCTAGGCGCGACGAGGTCTGCCCTGGACGCTCCGGCGGTAGGTGCACGTCACGATCTCTCTCCGCCGGGCAGAGGAAAGGGGGCCGCCGGTGCTGGTCCGCGACCGGATGACGACCAACGTGGTGACCGTAACCTTGCAGACGTCGGTGAGGGATGCGCTGTCCCTGATGAAGGACCGGCACATCCGCCGGCTGCCGGTGATGGACCAGGGGAGCCTGGCCGGCATCGTCACGTGGACCGACCTGATGCGCGCCCAGCCGTCGTCGGCTACGACGTTGAGCCGGTGGGAGATCCCCGTCCTCCTGGGCAAGGCGGAAGTCCGGGAGGTCATGACCCGTCATCCCCGCGTGATCTCTCCCGACGCGCCCCTGGAAGAGGCCGCGACGATCATGCGGGACCACAAGATCGGCGGGTTGCCGGTCGTGCGGGACCGCGCCCTGGTCGGGATCGTGACGGAGAGCGACATCTTCGACGCGTTCATCGCCCTGTTGGGTGCCCGGCTGCCATCCTACCGGATCACGGTCGAGGTGCCCGACGATGCGGCCGCGCTCCCCTTCGTCACGGGGGCGGTCCGCGTGCTCGGACTTCGCCTGTACAGCGCGGCGACCTATCCGGCGGCGAAGGGGCGGCTTCGGGTCGTCCTGCGGATCGAGCGGGCGATGCCGCTCCCCAGCCTCATCGCCGGCCTCAGCGAGCACAGCCTCCAGGTCGTCCACGTGGCCGGCGGGCGGGAGAGTCCGGACGCCGCTCGCACGGCATGCTAGCAGCATGTCCGTGAAATCCGTCCGCAGGAAGGCCCGTCTGAGCAGGTCCCCATGAAGCGGATCGCCGTCCTGACGAGCGGAGGGGACGCCCCGGGGATGAACGCCGCCCTCCGCGCCACCGTCCGGCTGGCGATCTCGCGGGGCGCCGACGTGCTGGGCGTCCGCCGCGGCTATCTGGGTCTCATCCACGGAGACATGAGCCCGCTGGACTCGAACGCCGTCGGAGGTATCATCGAGGCAGGCGGCACGATCCTCCGCAGCGGCCGCTGCCGGGAGTTCTTCACGGAGGCCGCCCAGGCGGCGGCCTCCACCACGCTGCGCCGCGCAGATATCGAGGGCCTCGTGGTCATTGGCGGAGGCGGCAGCCAGACCGGCGCACTCGCGCTGCACCGCCGCGGCGTCCCGGTGGTCGGCGTCCCCTCGACGATCGACAACGACCTGCCCGGGACGGACTGGACGATCGGCGCCGACACCGCGCTCAACACGATCGTTGAAGCCATCGACCGCATCCGCGACACGGCCTCGGCGCACGAGCGGACATTCGTCGTCGAAACGATGGGGCGGGCGTGCGGCTGGCTGGCGCTGAACGCCGCCCTGGCAACGGGGGCGGACATCGTCCTCATCCCGGAAGTCCCCTGGAATCTCGACGAGGTCGCGGCCCGGATCCGGGAACGGCAGCGGGCGCAGAAGGCTCACACGATCATCGTGCTGGCCGAGGGGGCCGGCGCGGCCGTCCCGATCGCCCACGCGCTCGGAGAGATGGCCGGAACGGAGGTCCGGGTCACCGTGCTGGGCTATTTGCAGCGCGGCGGCGCGCCGAGCGCGTTGGACCGGATCCTGGCCAGCCGGCTCGCCGCCGCCGCGACCCAGACGCTGCTGGCGGGGACGTCGGGCGTGATCGCGGCGTGGCGCGGGGGGGAGATCATGACCGTTCCGATGGAAGAAGCCGTCGCCGGCCGGCGCGCGCTCGACCTGTCCCTGTACCGGCTGGAAGGCGTGTTCGCTATCTGAGAGTAGCCACCTTCGCCGCCGCCCACACTCGTTCGGGCGTCACACGTAAGTCGAATCGGGCCGCGGCCCGATGACAACAGGCGGCCCCCCGCGAGATGATGGGAGCGGAAGACGGACGGCTGCGACTGGAGGTTTGCGATGGAGACCACGGACAGGTACGTTGAAGAGTTTTCGACACTGGTCACGGTGGAGCAGCATCTCATGAACGCCGCGGGATCGGTCCGGGTCGCTGAGCTCAGGCTCAGCGGCGAAACTCCGCTGCGCGGGGCGCTGCACGAGCTGCACGGTGCGCTCGAGGACGCCGTGAGCCTCACCCGAAAGACGAAGCGGGCGCTGCTCGCGGAGTGGCGGGCGGCTGAAGCCGGCCGGGCCGTTGCCTAGGCACGCGGCAGTCGAGCCGCAGCCTTGAACAGGTCCTGCGGGGTTATCGGGGAGACGCTAGCGGCCGGTTTCGAGAAGGGATTCCTCGGCGCTCTTCAAGAGAATTCCTTTTGCTCCTCTCAGGTCCTTCGGATCCTTCGGCCCCGTGGGTCCTCTCGCACCGCGAAACACGGACCGGCGCTGGTTGAGCTTCCGGATCAGCTTGGCCTTCACGGCCTTCCGCCGGGTGACTACTCTCCGCTTCATTCGTCCGACCTCCGCCGCTCTATCGCATCATGCCACGGCGACGGGAGCGATCATCCTCATGCCACGTCGCGCTTCATCTGCTCGAACTGCTCTTTCGTCAGCTCACCGGCGGCATAGCGCCGGCGAAGGATCTCGATGGGCGCATCTGCGCGCGTCGACTCTCCGGTCGTCCTCCGGGCGTCCATCGCCCGAACCAGGGCCACCACCCCCACAACAGCGAGAGCCCAGAACACCACCATCATGACCCATCCCATGGCCATCCAGCCCCAGCCGGCGCCGTACCACCAATAGGGACCCATCATGTTCTATCCCCCCATCTCACGTCTTCACCCTTCGTTCCACGCCGGAAGCCTCGTGGAGGTTCAAGAAGACCTGGATGATGTCGCTCGCGCTGACGATCCCCACGACCCGGCCCCCCTGAACGACGGGAATCCGGCGCACCATCTCATCGAGCATCAGGGACGCGATCTCCTCGACCGAGGTATCCTCGGAGACCGTGACGGGATTGGGCGTCATGACGTCCCGGACCTTCCGTCCGGACCGGGCCGACAGATCCACGAAGCTGACCATGCCGATCATCTGGTCCGCCTCGTCGACGACCGGCGCGCCGTGAATGCGGTAGTGCAGCAGCGCGTTCTGCGCCTCCTCCACCGGCATCTCCGGGGACAGGGT
>JAPVSX010000029.1:0-4761 GCA_047519495.1 Armatimonadota bacterium | reverse complement strand
CTGGTTGCTGTACTGGCCCGCATCCTGCTCGGCGAGCGGTTCACGCCAGGCCGGGTGCTGGCGCTGGCGCTTGGCGTAAGCGGGGCGGTGCTGCTGGCAGCAGGAGGGGACACGAGGCTCGGCCCGCACTTCACGGCGGGGGCGCTGCTGGCGGTGAGCGCCGGTCTTTCCTACTCGCTCTACGCAGTGGTGACCAAAGGCACTCTGGCAGGGACCCCGCCGCTGACCCTCTCAGCATTGACATGCGCGGTAGGCGCGCTGGCGCTGGCCCCCATCTTCGCGGTTCGCCCGGTAGACACTACTGCTACGCTTGCTCGCAGCTGGCCTTTGCTGCTCTACCTGGGCGCAGTCACCGCAGCGCTTCCCTACTCGCTATACACCAGCGGTCTGAGACGGGTCCCCGCCAGCACGGCAACGGTAGTGGGGCTTCTAGAGCCGCTCATTGCCACAGTCCTGGGCGTGGTGCTCTTCGGTGAGCGACTGGGAGCCGCCGGCGCCGTGGGAGGGTCACTGTTGCTGCTGGCAGTGGCGCTGCTGGCCTTTCTGCCGAACGAGAGGACAGCGGGAACCTTGGTCCCAAGTGGAAATGTCAATACTCGATAATGGTCTAAGGCCGGACGAGCCGGCAGGAGTCGACCGGCAGCTCGACCACGACGGGCTCGCCGGGCCGGTAGCTCCCGCCGCTTGAGGTAAACGCCCGGATCCGGATGTCCCCCGGCAGCACGACGTGGAGGTCGTGCAGGTCGCCGAGGTACGCATGTTCGACCAGCGTGCCGTCGACCGCGTTGTCGGAGGGGGCAGGCAGGCCGGCGGGACTACCGGCCGCCGCGGGGCGCACCCGGACGGCGTGGGGCCGCACGCAGAGCACGACCTCGTCGCCCTGGCGGAACTCGCCGCAGCCGCCCGCACGGAACTGCAGGCCGCCGCACCGGACCAGCCCCGGCCCGACCAGGCGCCCCGGCAGGCAGTTGGCCTGGCCGATGAAGGCCGCGACGAACCGCGACCGCGGAGCGTCGTAGATCTCCGCGGGCGTCCCCACCTGCTCGATTCGGCCGTTGTTCATGACCGCGATGCGGTCGGCGATGACCATCGCCTCGGCCTGATCGTGCGTCACGTAGATCGCCGTAATGCCGGTCTCCCGATGGATGCGCCGGATCTCGAAGCGCATGTACTCCCGCAGACCGGCGTCGAGGTTGCTGAGGGGCTCGTCGAGCAGCAGCGTATCCGGCTGCACCACGAGCGCCCGCGCGAGTGCGACGCGCTGCTGCTGGCCGCCCGAGAGCTCGTGCGCATACCGCCCCTCGTAGCCCGCGAGATTGACGACCTCGAGGATCCGCCCCACCCGCCCGGCGATCTCGCCGCGCCCGAGACGCCGCATCTCCAGGCCGAACGCCACGTTCTGGAAGACCGTCATGTGGGGCCAGAGGGCGTAGCTCTGGAAGACGAGCGACATCCGGCGGCGCTCGGGCGGCACCGCGCCGCGGGGAGTGCTGATGACCCGGTCGTCTGCCCAGACCTCGCCCTCATCGGGCGAGAGAAATCCGGCGACGATCTGCAGGGTCGTCGTCTTGCCGCACCCGGACGGCCCCAGCAGCGCGAGAAGCTCCCCGTGCGCGACGGTCAGCGTGATGCCCTTGAGTGCCGCCGCGGCGCCGTACCGCTTGCACAGGTTCACAAGACGGATCTGCGCCATCGGCCTGCCTCAGGCAGTCCGGCGGTTGACCAGCACGCTGCCGCCGAAGAGCCGGTAGGCGACCCCGACCAGCACGAAGGTCAGGGTCATCATGATGATGCCGAGGGCCGACACGGGCTCGAAGTTGCCGGCGTCGGACAGGTCGAAGATGAGCGTGGTCATCACCGCCGTCGCCGGGGTGAACAGAAAGATCGCGGAGCTCAGCTCGCGCAGGGACGGGATGAACGTCATCAGCCAGACGCCGAGGACGCTGCGCCGGAGCAGCGGCAGCGTGATCCGTCCGAACGTATGGAGCGGCGTGGCCCCGAGCGTGCGGGCGGCGTGCTCGAGCTCGACGTCGATGCTCCGCAGCGCCGACTCGCCGCCGGCATAGGCGATCGGCAGGAAGCGGGTGGCGAAGGCGACGATCAGCATCCAGGCCGTCCCGTACAGCACGACCGGCGGCCGGGCGTACGCGGCAAAGAAGCCGATCGCCAGGATGATGCCGGGGACGACGAACGGCGCCATCGCCGCGAACGCCAGGATGCGGGCGCCCGGCAGGAGACGGCGGTTGGCGGCATACGCGGTCGCGAACGCCAGGACCGTGGCGCCCGTCGCGGCCACCGCCGCGTAGGTCAGGCTGTGGGCGATCGCCCGGTGGGCGGCCCCGTTCTCGACGAGAGCCCACCGGTACCACTGGAGCGTCAGGTTCCCCGGCACCGGCCCCCTCCCCCAGGCGTGCGAGAGTGACGTCGCGACGAGCGCCGCGTATGGCAGGACGAGCGAGAGGAGCGGCGGGATCGCGCAGAGCCCAAACAGCGGCCAGCGCCACGGGCCGAGCCGGAACGGCTGCCGGACGCCCCCCTTGCCGGCCACCGTGGTGAACCGGCCCCGCCTGAGCAGGCGCTGCTGCAGCGCGAAGAGGGCCCCCGTGACGACCAGCAGGGGAATCGCGTAGGCCGCCGCCAGGTTCGAACGGGACGGGAACTGGAAAAACAGGTACAGCTGCGTCGTGATGACCTGCTGGCGGGCCGGGATCAGCAGAAACGCCGGCGTCCCAAACTCCGCGATCGCCTCGAGGAACGACAGGAGGGCTCCGGCGACGATCGCCGGGCGCACGAGCGGCAGCGTGATCCGCCAGGTGGTGCGCAGCCAGCCGGCGCCCAACAGGGCGGCTGAGCGTTCCATCTCCGAGGGGACGAGCTCGAGCGCGCTCGAGACGAACGCAAACGCGTACGGGTAGCTGTACAGCGCGATCACGAAGATGGCGCCGCCGAGCGAGTAGATGTTGAGCGGCCCCTGAGCCGCCCCGGTCAGGGCCACCCAGCCGCGGTTGATCCAGCCCGAGTTGGGAGCCGCCAGGAAGATCCAGGCGGTGGCGCCGAGGAACGAGGGAGTGACAAACGCCGCCAGGACGAGCAGGCGGATCAGGTCGCGCCCAGGCATGTCGGTGCGGCTGACCGCCCAGCTCAGCACGGTGCCGGAGGTGACGGCGATCACCGCCACCAGGGACGCCAGCATCAGGGAGTTCTGGATCGGGCGAAGGTAGATCGCGCGCGTGAACGCTTCCACGTAGTTGGCCAGCGTCAGGCGGTTGTCGACGTCGGCGTGCACGCTCGCGACAAAGATCCAGACGAGCGGAACGATGACCATGAAAATCAAGACCGCGGACGCGAGAAGCCAGACCCCGAGGCTCAGGTCGAGCCGGCGACGCTCAGGCGCGACGAGCCTCGCGGAGCCGGCGGCTGCCGAAAGCTCCTCCGCCACCCCCCGGCTCCTCTACACGCCGAACGTCTCCCGCCACTTCGTGATCGCCTCGGGGACGCCGGTCTCCAGGCGCTCGGCCTTGTTCCGGTACCACTTCACCTTGTCGATCGGAATCCCGCTCGGCGGCGGGACGTCGGCCCGCAGGGGGTAGTTGAAGACCCTGGCCATCCCCAGCGAATACTCTTTCGTGTAGTAGAAGCTCTCGAACAGCCGCGCCGCGCTGGGATGCGGCGCGTCCTTGAGGACCCCTACCGGCGAGACGATCAGGATCGCGTCGTCCGCCGGAAACTGGACGTTGATCGGGTTGCCGCGCGCCTTGTTCTCGAGGGAGTAGTTGTCCGGCCCGGCCCCGACCAGGCGCTCGCCGCTCACGATGTCGGTCACCGTGTCGTTGATGGAGCGGCCGATCTTGGGGTTGTTCTTGGCCAGCTTCGTAAAGTAGTCCCAGCCGTACCTATCCCACATCGCGACCACCCAGTTGCCCACAAAACCGGAGAAGCCGGGGTGGCCGAGCGTGATCTGCCCCTTCCACCTCAGGTCGAGCAGGTCGGTCCACCTCTGCGGCGGGACGGTGACCTTGGTGTTGTAGTTGATGAGGACAAAGCCCAGCGCTCCCACGTGGTAGGCGTTATCAGGGTCGATGCCGCGGAAGGCCTTTGGGAGGTTGTCGACGCCGAGCGGCCTGTACGACGCGAGGACGCCCTGTTTCTTCAGCACCAGGTAGTGCGCCTCGTCCGTGCTGGCAAAGACGTCGACCTCGCGCACGCCGGCTTTGAGGTCCTGCGTCAGGCGCTGGTAGATCACCTGGGCGGTCTGGCGGATGTACTGGACGTCGATTCCAGGATACTTCGCGACAAACGCGTCGCGCGCCGCGTCGGCGGCGCTCTGGGCGTAGTGGGCCGTCCACCAGACGACCCTGCCTTCCTTCTTGGCCTCGGCGTAGAGCCGCTCTTCATCGGCCGCCGGGCTTGCGGCCGGCGCCGCCTCGGCGCCGCCGGACGCGCCCAGAACCGCGGCCCCGGCCGCGCCGACGCCCGCCGCGAGCAGGGTCCGCCGGCTCAGCACCGGCGGCGTGAGGTGGAAGCGTTTGCGGGGATCGGCAGCATCTGGCATCGTCATCCCTCCCAGGCGTGGCACCGCTTCGTGCAAGGCGGCTACGTCACGCGCTCGCCCTTCTCCTGCCGGGCCGGGCGCCGCGCTGCGCGAGGCGGGCTCACGCCCCCGTGCGCGCTCGCCCGGCCGGTGCGGCATCGTGTGGATGGGCCGCGCAAACGCACGGGGGCAGGCCGTAGGCCCAGGTACGTCTTGGCTCACCCCGTAGG